>JAEZNF010000476.1 GCA_023441845.1 Bacillota bacterium
GATATACACTATACATAAAAAAGCATATTAACCCGTCCATAGGCAAAATAAAGCTCAGGGATTTAAAACCACTGAATATTCAGGTTTTTTATAATGAGGAAAGAAAAAAGGGGTACAAGGAAAAAACAATACTCCAGGAACACAGGATTTTAAAAAGAGCTTTAAATAAAGCTGTTGTTGATGGTTTAATCGGGAAAAACCCTTGTGATGGTGTTGATGCTCCAAGCCCGGAAGACTATGATCCGAATATCTATACCGAAGACCAATTTACCCTGCTCCTTGAGAAGTTAAACGGTCACAGGATGGAAGCAATTATTTTATTAGCCGGCATGTGCGGTTTGAGAAGGTCCGAATTATTGGGACTTACCTGGGAAGATATCGATCTGGAAAGTGAGACAATAAATATTAATAAGACAACTGTCGCAACCTCCCAGGGAACCCAAAACAAGAACAGGGCAAAAAATAAAAGCAGCATAAGGCAATTTGCCATACCTTCGGTAATTATACCGGCACTTAAAAGGCTAAGGGGAATAGGAAAGTTATACATCAGGCTTGACGGAAAGGATTATAACGGAAGCGTATCGCGCATTTTCAAGGAATTTTTGAAAAAGAACGATCTTCCCCATATCAGGCTGCATGATTTAAGGCATTTTAACTGCACCATGATGTTAAAATACGGTGTTACGGAAAGAGAAGCCATGGAACGTTCCGGGCATTCCACAACCTCTATGATAAAAAAATACCAGCACATATTAAAAGATATGGATAAAATATCGGCAGACAAATTAAATAGTGTTTTGAAGTGTTAGCCGTCAAACATGTAAAAAGGCTTCGGTGAATAACTTCTGGAAGCCTTTTTGCCCAACAGATTCCTTTTTACTAAATCATTCATTAGCATTACTTACTCCCAGCTTCCTCCTCTAAAAATCCATTTGCATAAACCTCAAACGGCTCCAAGAAGCCTATCATATCCGAAACAACAACTTTTCTATCTCCATATATGCCTTCTGTTGCTAAATAAAATTCATCACTTAGTGATATTATAGAATTATTGATATAATCAGAAGGAAGCGAACTTTGTTTTGATAATCTATAGAGATATAACATAACATCATCATTTTCAGGCGCTAAAACCAGCTTTTTATAACATAAGCCAAGTATTATATTCATTGGCCTATCAGTATACTCATTTTGAAGAATTCTCAATAGTTTACTTCCTACGTCAGCAGTACTCTGCCTTTCAGAAAGTGAAAGTTCAATAAGGTCATTAGATATAGGTGATTCTGACTTATCAATTACATCATCAACCCATCTAATTACATCTTTGATAGAAAAATATCCGCAAAAAAGACCTAAATAATATGTACCTGCCATATCCATTATCGATAGCATTTGAACCTCTCTATTTTTTAAATAATGTGTCATTAGCTTTAAGTCTTAAAAGATATGGACAAAATGTAGGCTGATAAATTTAATAGTCAACCGTCAATTTAGCCGTCAAACATGCACCAAGGCTTCCGGGAATATTCCCGGAAGCCTTGGTGCCGAAGGTCGGACTCGAACCGACATGGTATCGCTACCGCTGGATTTTGAGTCCAAAAAACCTCATATTACATGTTGTTATTTCCGCTTACGGTATACCATATAATATCATATACAAACCAGTTAAGTAAAGCGCTGGACGGGATTTTTGTTACACATTTTATGTTAATCCATTTTATATTCGAAATCGTACTTAAAAAATATGTTTGTTAGAAAAATGTTAGAAGTCAGGACATTAAAATACCAATCGGAATGACATTTTATAAAGGATTTATACCTTTAGCTTTTTGAGCTGTTGTTAATTCTCTTTATAAATGCCGGTCATGTTTGATATAATAAATTATAGCATTTTAGAATTAACTTCAAAAACAAGGAAGGTGACAGTTATGAAGTGGGAAGAAGTTAAACGGCTTTACCCTAATCAATATGTTCTGCTGACTGTACTCAAATACCATATTGAAGGAAATAAAAAATATATAGATGATATGGCTGTGATTAATGTAATAAAAGACTCGAAAGAAGCAACAAGAACATTAGTCAGATGTAAAGGTGATAACTTTGTCTATCACACATCCAAAGAAAACGTTGTTATGGAAATAGTAAACAATCCCGTATATAGAGGAGTATTATAAAATGCAAATTAAACTTAATAATAGCCTTTTGTATGCTACCTTAGAAATAACTTATAATGGTAAATCAAAATTATTGGAAGACATTATTGTTGATACCGGGGCAGCACATTCTATAATTTGTCCTGATATAGTTGAAGATTTAGGTATTGAAGACTCACCGGAAGATGAATTGGTAACAATGTATGGAGTAGGTGGTATACAATATGCTTACCGAAAGAAAATCGAAAGTATTAAATTTGGTTCTTGTTTAGTGAGCGGATATAAACTAGATTTTGGATATATAGATGAAAATGGCAGAATTAACGGTCTTCTTGGTCTTGACTTATTAATGGAAATGGGACTTGTTCTTGATTTGAAAAATCTTATTATATACCCCTGCAAATAAAACTAGAACGCCTTGATTTAAAGACTTTTTTGCACAAAACATATAGTATATAAAGAAATTTTATGAGACACATAAAGACAATGAATTTGTGTCATCAGTGCTGACACAAAAATTCATTGGACTAAATTTAAAACACTGGAGGTGCAAACATGAAGACTATTGTAATCTATTACTCATGGATGGGTAACACTGAAGCAGTTGCTAAAGTAATTCAACAAATGGTTGGTGGAGATATAAAAAAAGTAGAAGAAGTAAAACAACGTAAGAAAAGTGGATTTGGATTAGCTGCATTTTCTGCGCTGGTGGGCTTAAAAAGCAAGTTGAAATCAATGGATTTTTCTTTAAAAGGTTATGAAAATGTCTTTATCGGTACACCTGTTTGGGCGGCTCATAGTACTCCTGCAATTAACACATTCCTGAGTAAAGCGGATTTGAAAAATAAAAAAATACATCTGTTTATAACTAAAGCGGATGATAAAGAACCACAAAAGGTATATGATTCATTGGCAAATAGGATTGAGAAACATGGAGGAAAAGTAGCTGACCGCTTTTCCGTAACAACAAAGATGAATGAGGTAATAACACCGGAATCGGTCAAAGAATCAGTTTCAGAGTGGATTAAAAAAGCAAATATAAATAATAAATAAGTCTTGATGAAATTTATAAATCTCTTAAACCCTTTAGGCGCTTGATAGAGATCTTAATAATAGGGTTATTAATTTCCATTTTAAAAAACTACCTTCAATCGAAAGTAGTTTTTTTATTTCCATAAATTGCAGTATAAATAATGAATAATTCATTAATGTTTGTACCTATTTTCATATTTCCAAAATCAAACAAAAAAATACCAGCATAGGAGTTGATAATGTGTGTAAAACGTTTGGAGTCGATATTGGTAATAGTGATCTAAAGATAGTGTCAGACAATGACTACCTATCTATAAAGAATATAATAGCTCCTGGAAGGGAACGAAGGATATTCGAACAGGAAAAAGGAGAGCTTATTGACTATCTTGACGTTACAATCGAAAGTAAGGGCGAAAACCTTGGAAGGTATTTTGTTGGCGAGCTGGCACTTAAGGAAGGCGGCCAGTATATCCGCGAAAAGCATATGGGCAGTATTAAAGCCCTCAATAATGATACCTATGTACTTTTGTTAACGGCAATAGCATATAGGCTGTATGACCCTTCTGTTCCTGTAAAAACAGAATACATCAACCTGGGCACAGGCCTTCCGACAGAAGAATACTACCTGGGCGGAATGACCGAAAAGTTTATTCAAAGGATAAAAGGAACTCATACGGTCAGATTCAACCACCCCCTGTTCAAAGAATCCGAGGTAACAATCATATTCAAGGATGTTTTTGCAATGCCTGAAGGAGCAGCGGCAATGATTAATCAGATTTACGATGAAAACGGCGGGTTAATCGAAGAAAAGTCCGAATTGAAATCCCGGTTGAATATCATAATTGATATCGGCGCATTGACCACCGACGTAAGCGCCATAGAAAACAACCAGTCAATAGGAACCCTCTGCTTCGGCCTCAAAAAAGGCGTTTACCATGCTCTGGATGAAATAATAGAGGATATCTCCAAAAGCCACAACGGCTACACCTTGAGCAGACACAAGCTTATATCCTGCATTAACTCAAACCGGATGAAGATTCCTTATAAAAAGGACAGCATTGATGTTTCCCAATATGCGAAATACAGGTTTGACCAGCTTGCAGCCGATATTG
>JAEZNF010000530.1 GCA_023441845.1 Bacillota bacterium
TTCAGGTAACTGAGATGGATATTTCCATCTATAAAAACTCCTCAGAGCCTAAAAAGGCTGCAACAGAAAGCGTTTTGAGATTACAGGCGGAAAGGTACAAGGATATTTTTGAACTGTTCAAAGAGGAAGCTCAAAACGGAATTCTTGATACAGTTACAATATGGGGAGTAGATGATGGCGGTTCATGGTTGAATGATTTCCCTGTAAAAGGAAGAACAGACCCTGCACTGCTTTTTGATAAAAGACTCCAGGCAAAACCTGCTTACACTGCTCTGGTAAATCCTGATAGTTTGCCGGTATACAGGCAGCAGATGGATGCCAGCAAGGGTACACCGGTTTTGGGAAGCAGCATTGACAAGATATGGGACACAATTAAATGGGCAGATGTAAATCAGTTTGTATCGGGTAATACAGGTTCTACAGCTAAGGTTAAGACAATGTGGGACAGCAATAACCTTTATGTACTTGCACAGGTAGAGGATAAGGCATTATGTGCAAACGACAGTATTGAAATATTCCTCGACAAGAACGTTGCAGCAGCAGAAGCTTCAGCTGAAAACGTCAAACACTATGTAATATACCCAAGAAACGCAGCAAGCAGCAATATCAAATATTATACTAGTACTACAGCCGATTGTTATATCATACAGACAGCTATTCCGATTGACGATATTAAACCGGCACAGGGCAAAATGCTGGGGATTGACTTCAGGGTCAATGATGATAAGGGAGACGGTAAAGTATCATCAGTAGTTGTTTGGAATGATGAAAAGAATAAGCTCGATACCGATACAGCAGGATTCGGTGATGTAGCACTTGACAAGGAATCAAAACTCATAGTGGTAGATTATGGTGCTCCGGTTGTTGACGGAATTATTGACAGTGAATGGGACAGCGTGAAAGAAAACACAACAGGCGTGTGGGTAAGCGGAACGTCGGGATCTACAGCAAACTTCAAGACATTGAGGGATGATAATAACCTGTATCTCCTTGCAGTTGTAAAGGATGAACTATTAAGTAAAGCAAGCTCAAATGCTTATGAACAGGATTCTGTGGAAATATTCATTGATGAGGATAATGCTAAAAATTCATACTATGAAGCAGATGATTATCAGATAAGGATCAATTACGCAAATGAAGTGACTTACGATCATGGTGTTAAGATTGAAGGCCTTACATCGGCTACTGCAATAATAGATGGAGGTTATATTGTTGAGGTCGCAATACCATTAACATCTGTTAAGCCTGAAGAAGGCAGAATAATAGGATTCGATCTGCAGGTTAACAATGATCAGGACGGGGATGGAGTCCGTGACTCTGTAAGCATGTGGTGTGATCCTTCAGGATCCTCATACAAGGACTTGTCGGGTCTTGGAAATATTTTGTTTGGCGAGAAAAAAGAAATCTATAAGATTTCAGGTTACATTGCTCCTGATTTCCTTCGCGCTAACAGTTCTGCTTCAAAAGTTAAATCAGGCTTCAAAGTTGAAATAGCAGGAACATCGAAGTCTGCCATAACTGATTCGAATGGCTATTTTGATATATCTGGCCTGGATTCTTCAGCGAAAGAGTATGTTGTAAAAATAAGCAAAAACGGCTATTTGAGCAGAGAGTTTAAGTATAGTTCAGTTAAGGGTGGTTTGGTTATAGGCTCTATAAGTGAACCGGTAGGTATATGGGCAGGTGATATAAATAATGACGGCTGCATAAATCTTATAGACATTATGCAATGTGCAAAATTATTTAATACAATATCCACTAATCCTTTATATGACCCTGCAAAAGACTATAATCTGGATGGCAGTATAAATATGCAGGATATAGTTATTATTTCAAGTCATTTCAACACAAATGCTAATAATTATACTGCAAAATAAAATGATATAAAAAAAGGAGCGGCACTTTATTCTGCCGCTCCTTTTTATTAAGGCCATTTCTCAAAGAGAAATCCGGCAAAAGGCGAGAGGGCCTCGACGCCCCCGAGCCTTTTATTAGGGCCATTTCTCGAAGAGAAATCCGACAAAAGTCCCAGGGGTTAGATGCCCCTTGAGACTTTTATTGTGTGTGGGTAGCGAAGCTAAGTAAGAACGCATTTCCATTTTTGGTTCTGTAGCGTTTCAAAGGCTTCGCGTTTTTTATAGATTCAGACTGCATATTTATAGAAAAACAACTTTAAATCTTAACATTTTAAACAGCGAAAAATAGCAATGCCTTAACGCTTTTTGGTTAATTAATAAATTCAATTATAAAGTTGTTTATCTATAAACTGACTATGATTTGCTACTCAGAATTCAGAACCTTTGAAGAGTTGTATATTAATACCGATATAAATTTTTTGTAGATTTGGCATGTTTACTTAAGAGGAAATATAGTATAATAAATAAAAAAATTCATACGAGGGGAATGCTGCGATTTGAGAAATCCGTCGGCGCAATACGAAAAGAGAAAAAAACGCTATAATGAGCTTGTTGAAAAACAGACAAAAGCGATCGATTTTATAAGTAATTTAAGGCTTGGCACTTTTTTGGCCGGGGCAGCAGTCCTGATATCATTATATGTAATAAAGATGTATATACTGCTGTTTGCATGTTTGATAGCTTTTTTGACTGCTTTTATCTATCTGGTTGTAAAGCACAACAAATATATCAATAGAAAAAACTATTCATCCATTATACATGAATTGAACAGTGATTCATTGAAACGTTTGAATGGTCAATGGGGAAGCTTTCCTGATGTCGGAGAGGAATTTTTGGATAACAGCCATAATTATTCCCATGACCTTGATATATTCGGGGGCAATTCGCTTTTTCAATGGATAAACACTGCCAGTACATTTATCGGCAGAAGGATTCTGAAGGATATGCTGACTAAAAAGCCAACGGGTGCAGCCGATATAAGGGAAAGGCAGGAGGCGGTTTTTGAGCTTTCCGAAAGGCTTGCGTGGAGACAAAGGTTTCATGCCGAGAGCCTGACGGCATCTAAAAAAACGGTAAACCCGGACTATTTGATAAACTGGGCAAATGAGCATAATAAAACTTTTCTTAATAAATGGTTGATTGTTTTAGTAAGGGTAACTCCTATAGTTACAGCAGTATTACTA
>JAEZNF010000630.1 GCA_023441845.1 Bacillota bacterium
CCTATTTGTTTTGAATGAGAATTTCCATAGCCATATATCTTTTTAAAGTAGTTTCCATCTGCACATAAACATCCTCCAAAAAAAGACTATAAAGCTCATCGTCTTCAATAAGGTACCTGCATTCAAGAGCGCGGTCCAGAAAGCTGCATACTTTTTTCTGTACTTCCTTATCCTCAAGAACCTTCATATTCCTGTCCCTGGCAATAACAAGACGAATCAGTGAAGGAATCCTTAATGCCGGTGTCTCCAACTCCTGTTCCAGTCCAAGGAGAGTGTCCAGGTCGATTTCAAGAAACTTTATGATTTTTAGCACGACCTCCAGCTTTGGGTTAACTTTTCTACCATTCTCCAGTTGGGACAGATATCCCGCTGATATGCCCACTTCCTTGGCAAAGTCTACAAGAGATAAGTTTTTTTCTTCCCTTTTTGCTCTGATGATCTCTCCCACTCTTATTTGCATGGGCTCCTCCTTTTGCCGCAATCACCCTATTACATATCTTATTTTACATAACACCGCAATATTTAGCAAGCAGAGGGCAGATCAAGTGAGTGCGCAGAGAGCAAAGCGAGGTGCGTAAGGTAAGGTACGTAAGCTAATTTCTAAGCGTGTTGTCCAAAGGCGAGGTGTGTAGGACCATAAGACAGATCCAAACCATACTAATTCCCCGGATTTTTGCAGCATAAAAACTTTTATGGTATAATAACCTCATGAGTTCCTCTGTCGAGGTTATTATACGCCTCCGGCGGAATTTATGGCCGTGCGACATTTTTGGCTGTCGCCAAAACGCACATGGCCAATTATACCATGATAAATCATGGTATAATTGGTGAGGTGACACTCCTGCAAATATCATGGCCGAGGAATGTCACCTTTTGATAGCTTGGAACAAATATGAGCCATGAACAGTCAATATATTATTCATGGAAAATAGACAGGAAGACCGGCGCATTATTTTTTACCGAATACAAGGAGGACATACATGAAGTCCAGTTCTAAACCCGCTCCGAAAGGAGCAGTAAAAAAAGCAAAAAATACTTCTTCCATAAAAAAGTATGTATTAGCCGTCGTTAAATCTTTATTCATCTTTTTTGTCACAATTGCCTTTGCCATGGGCGGTATTGCCAGCGGCGCGGTATATGCATATGTAGAAACTGCCGAACCGATCAAAGACGAACAGCTGACTACAGTGACATCAAACAAGACCACCTTTATTTATGATTCAAAGGGTAATGTGATACAAAAGCTGACCGGAAGAGACAATAAGGACAGTGAACCCATCACAGATAAAGAAGCGCCGCAGTTTCTTAAGGATGCTATCATCTCCATAGAGGATGAACGCTTTGAGGATCATCCCGGTATTGATATTCAGGGAATCTTTAATGCAGGTATCGGCTTTATAAAAAGTATTATCACAGGCAGCGACGAGGCTTCCCGAGGTGGCAGCACCATCACTCAGCAGGTGGTCAAAAATGTCACCGGAAACGATAAGCGCTCCTTGCAGCGAAAGGTACAGGAGTGGTATTTGGCGATTCAGCTTGAGAAAAAGCTTGAAAAGTGGCAGATCCTTGAAATGTACATGAATATCAGCTATTGGGGTAACAGCTGCTATGGTGTTCAGTCCGCTTCAAAAAAGTATTTCGGTAAGCCTGTACAAGAGCTTTCTCTGGCTCAATGTGCACTTCTTGCCGGAATTACAAAGGGTCCCGGCAAGTATAATCCTTTTACCGAATCCGGAAGAAAAAATGCAAAAGAACGTCAGGAAACCATCCTGATGAAAATGCTTGAGCTGGGCAAAATTGATCAGGCACAATTTGACCAGGCCATCGCTGAAGATCTGAAATACGTACCCAAAGCACAATCCCAGAAGGTTACGAGCGTACAGAGTTACTTTGTCGATCAGGTTATTGCGGATGTGAAAAAGGCACTTATGGATGATTATAACATGTCTGCCACGATGGCGAATATGACCATCTACGGTGGCGGCTTGGAGATATACACGACAATGGATCCAACCATTCAACGCTATATGGATCAGGTTTTCACAAATGATGAGTACTTCCCTCTGGTAAATGAAACAGCTACCCGGCAAATGGAGCATCCACAAGCTGCAATGGCCATTGTTGACGCACAGAACGGCCAAGTAAGAGCACTGTACGGCGGTTATGGGAAGAAAGAAGCCAGTAACACACTAAACCGCGCCTCCTCTTCTCTTATGAGACGGCAGCCCGGTTCAAGTATCAAGCCTCTGGTAGTCTATGCTCCCGCCATTGACCTTGAGCTTATCACTCCCGCAGACATTATCGATGATATCCCGGTGTACATGTTAACCGGCAAAGATGCAGAAAGAGAGTATCCGACTAATTACAGCAACACACACGACGGTCTGACCTCCGTGCGGAACGGTCTGAAGAATTCCGTCAATGTTGTAGCTGCAAAAATATGGCGTGACATATTAGGCGCCGACAATTCTGTAGAATATCTAAAAAGAGTTGGGATTGACAGAACTAACGAAAAATATATCTCCCTTGTAATGGGCGGACTTGAGAAGGGAGTGAATCCGCTTCAGATGGCGGCAGCTTACGTTCCCTTTGCACATGAAGGCATGTATTATGAACCTACTACCTATACGCTGGTCAAGGATAGCACCGGGAAAGAGCTGATTAACAAAAAAGCACCGGATTTCAACCTTGCTTACAGCGAGAAAACGGCCTTTATTATGGCCGATATGATGAAGGAAGTCACACTGGGAAGAACATCCCCTTATCCTCACAGCGGTACTGCAGTAAAATATGTAAATGAAAAGATTATTGGCATGCCTGTAGCAGGAAAAACCGGTACCACCAACAGCAATATTGATAAGTGGTTTGTCGGCTACACACCTTATTATACGGCAGCCGTTTGGTATGGATATGATAATAACGGATCCGAACCGATTAAGCTGAAGACAGCCGAGTACAACCAGGCAATGATCATATGGTCGGCCGTTATGCAGAAAGTCCATGAAG
>JAEZNF010000644.1 GCA_023441845.1 Bacillota bacterium
TATAGAAATATTCACCATTATATAATCAACTTAACAGAGATAATAATTAACGAAGAAAGGAATAGGATTTTATGTTTAGAGTTACTTCAAAGGAAGAAAAGTTCTTCGATTATTTTGTAGATGCTGCAGGGATTGCATGCAAGGCAGCAGGGCAGTTGGAAGACCTTATGGTGAATTATGTAAGTATCGGCAGCAAGGTTAAGAATATTGAGGAAACAGAACATGAATGTGACAGATATGTACATAAAATATTCGAACAGGTGAACGGCTCTTTTATAACTCCTATAGACAGAGAAGATATACATTTAATTGCAAAGGAACTGGATAATATTACAGATGATATCGAGTCGACAGCGCATAGATTCAATATGTTCAATGTTCGCTCAATTCCTGAAGATGCTGTAAAACTTGCTAAACTGATAACGGCCTGTACAAAGGAAGTCAAAAACTTGATGATTGAGCTGAAAAACATGAAAAAGAGCAAATTACTGGGTGAAAAGATTATAGATATTAACAAACTGGAAGATGACGGGGATATTATTTTCAGAAATGCAATTACCAAGCTTTTTGTTACTGAGAAGGACGCAGTGGAGGTGATTAAGTGGAAGGAAATTTACCAATACCTTGAAAATACTCTGGATGCTTGCGAAGATGTTGCAAATATAGTAGAAGGGGTTGTTATGAAACATGTTTAGTCTTGTTGTTATTGTAATAATTCTGGCTTTGAGTTTTGACTTCATAAACGGGTTTCATGATACGGCAAACTCTATTGCCACCTGTGTATCTACAAGGGTGTTATCGCCCAAAGTAGCAATATTTATGGCGGCATCATTAAATATTGCAGGTGCTATGACAAGCCATAAGGTCGCTGCGACCGTTTCTCAGGGAATAATAAATGACAAATACATAAAAGGCGATAATGGTGTTTTGATAGTTGTAATTGCAGCCCTGGCAGCAGCAATTACCTGGAATTTGATCACATGGTATTTTGGAATTCCAAGCAGCTCTTCACATGCGTTGTTTGGAGGACTTATAGGATCTTCGGTAGCATATGTGGGTTCTATGGCGGTTTTAAAATGGTATGAACAACCCAAACCGGGACATATGTTTTTTGAGGCTAAAGGGATACTTATGAAGATAATCGTTCCACTTTTTACTTCTCCACTGATTGGGCTTATACTTGGATTTTTGGTTATGAAATTTCTCTATTTCGTATTACAATCATTCTCACAGCGTTTTGTTAATAGATGTTTTTCAAAGCTTCAGATAGTATCTGCAGGTTTTATGGCCTTTGCGCATGGAGGTAATGATGCACAAAAATCTATGGGTATTATTACACTGGCTTTAGTAGCTGTAAATATGAACCAGGGGCAAGATACCCCGATTTTCCCTGTAGTTCTTGCCTGTGCATTGGCAATGGGTTTGGGGACCTCAGTTGGGGGATGGAAAATAATTAAAACAATGGGTGTCAACATGATTAGGCTTCAGCCTATAAACGGATTTGCGGCAGAGACCGGTGCGGCTATTGTCATTGAGTCAATGTCTGCGATAGGGGCTCCTGTAAGTACTACCCATACTATTTCCACTGCCATAATGGGTGTTGGGGCTGCAAAGAGAATTTCAGCGGTAAGGTGGTCACTTGCAAAGAGTATTGTATGGGCCTGGATATTAACGATACCCATCACAGCTATAATAGGTGCAGTAGCAGTTATGGTGCTGAAATTGTTTGGATTAGCCTGATAAGCTTTTAATAAACTATAGACTAGTGGCCTGTAAAGTCTAAAAGTTATAGAAAAGCAGGTCTTAGAACAGAGGAAGTACAGTTATAAAATCTTTACTTTTATTAAAGATTTTACAAATGTACTTTCTCTGTTCTAAGGCCTGCTTTCTATAAAAATGATGTGTTACATACTACCAGGTACAGGTGAAAGTTATGAAAATATATAAATAAATCAGACTTGTTATTGAAGTTTGTCGTATAATAATCTAATAATATTGAAAGAGTATTTTAAATACTGCAGCTCCGAGATGCAATTATAGATTAGACCTTATGCGAATAATGTGTTATACTTATACACATAGAACCTGAACAACAGGCAATTTATACTATAATGCCGCAGCTTAAAATATAATAATTACAATATACTATATATGGTACGTATGGGAAATGCCGCATGAATAGGAGATGGTTACATGAGAATGTGTTCAATATGTAAGGAAAACTTTGCTGTTGTTTTTATGACTAAAATTATAGATGGAAAGCATATTCAGGAGGGGCTATGTCTTGCCTGTGCAAGAAAGCAGGGTGTTCAACCGATCAACCAGATTCTTGAGCAGTCGGGAATGACTGAAGAAGACATAGAAAGTTTAAATAAACAGGTAGGAAGTATGTTTGACAATATTGATTTTAATGACTTAAACATTGAACAGCTTCCGAATGACAAACCTAGCCAGTCCAACCCATTTTTTAATTTTATTAATAAAGCTTTTTCTAAAAACGAAGAAGGACAGGATAGTGAGAAAGAGCAGCCAAAAGAGTTTCAGGAGGATAAGGAAAATAAAAACAGCACAAAAACAAAGACCCAGGAGAAGAAAAGCGTTAAAAAGAAAAAGTACCTGGATATGTATGGCTCAAACCTGACAGAAATGGCCAAAGAAAATAAGATAGATAAAGTTATAGGACGTCATAGGGAGATTGACAGGGTTGTTCAGATATTAAACAGAAGAACTAAAAATAATCCTGTTCTGATAGGTGAACCTGGTGTAGGAAAGACTGCAATAGCCGAAGGGTTGGCGGTAAGGATAGCGGAACGGCAAGTGCCTGCCAAGCTTTTTAATGCAGAAGTTTATATGCTCGATCTTACAGGTATTGTAGCGGGAACGCAGTTTAGAGGCCAGTTTGAGAGCCGTATGAAAGGTATTATAGATGAAGCAAAGGCATTGGGAAATATTATACTGGTGATAGACGAACTTCATAATATTATGGGGGCTGGTGAAGCAGAGGGTGCGATGAATGCCGCAAATATTTTAAAACCTGCACTTTCTAGAGGCGAAATACAGGTGATTGGCGCTACCACTCTGAATGAATACCGTAAGCATATAGAGAAAGATACGGCGCTGGAAAGAAGGTTTCAGCCTGTTCTGGTTGACGAACCTTCCGTTGAGGAAACCATTGAAATATTAAAGGGAATAAAACATTACTATGAGGATTACCATAAGGTTAAGATACCCGATGACGTTGTGGAATCGGCAGCTAGACTTGCAGAAAGGCACATTACCGATAGGTTTTTGCCTGATAAAGCCATAGACGTTATTGATGAGGCAGGTTCAAGAGCTAATTTGAAAAACGTCGGTCTTGTTGAGCTTGCTGCATTGAAAGAAGAATTGAAAAGGGTTCAGGAAGATAAGGAAAGCGCCATATCAGCTGATTCCATAGAAGACTACCAGAAGGCAGCGGACCTTAAAGTGAGAGAATGCAAGCTTTTAGAGCAGATTAAAGAAATTGAAGACAAAAATAAAGATGTTGAAATAACCATAGATGACATAGCTTTTGTTATTGAGTCATGGACTAAGATTCCTGTACAGAGGCTTACCGAGTTGGAAGCGGAAAAGCTTCTTAACCTTGAAGAACGGCTCCATAGAAGAGTGATTGGGCAGGATAAGGCGGTAACGAGTATTTCGAAAGCTATAAGAAGGAGCAGAGCAGGTTTTAAGAAAAAGAAGAAGCCTTCGTCTTTTATATTTATAGGGCCGACAGGTGTCGGTAAAACTGAACTTGTCAGAACTCTTGCCTGTGAGCTTTTCGGGAGCGAGGATGCGTTAATCAGGCTGGATATGTCTGAATATATGGAAAAGCATACTGTTTCAAAGCTTATTGGAGCTCCTCCGGGCTATGTAGGATATGACGATGCCGGACAGCTCACTGAAAAGGTTAGAAGAAAGCCATATTCGGTTATATTGATGGATGAGATTGAAAAAGCGCATCCTGATGTTTTCAATATGATGCTGCAGATTTTGGAGGACGGAAGATTAACGGACAGTCACGGCAGGGTTGTAAGCTTTGAGAACACTATACTAATAATGACTTCCAATGCCGGAACAAGTATGAATTCCAATGGTATAGGTTTTACCAATGACGGATACAAGGCACTGGAAGTTAAGGTGAGAAGTGTATTGAAAGAAACGTTCAGGCCGGAATTCTTAAACAGGATAGATGAAATAATAGTCTTTACAGAGCTCTCGAAGCCGGAACTCAAGCAAATAGTCGAGCTTATGCTTAATGAAGTCAGAGAAGATGTTGAGGACAAAAGAATGTCCGTTTCTATCAGTGAGGCTGTCATTGACTATATTTTGGAAAAGGGATACGATGTGAAGTATGGAGCAAGGCCCTTGCGCAGAACAATCCAGAGACTTATTGAAGATGAGTTGTCTGAGGCCTATCTGATGGGAAAATATAAATCAGGAAGCAGGATAGAAGTAGTGATTGAAAACGACACCGTTGAATTAAGGTAACGGGGCATATCGGTACCGAACAAACGGTATTACTTATTAAGTAGGCAATACCGGCTATACCCCGTGACAGAGTTCGTGTCCGGAAGCGGGGTGTAAAATCAAGGAAATAGATTCGTATGCATTATAAACTATAAAAATGATCCGTTGCGAACTACCGGCATATTAAGGGATGGGGCATATTGGGCCGCCGTCCCTTTTAATCATTGTTATTGGTTAAAGATAAACAACTTCATACCTTGAAATAATTAAGTAATGAAAAATAGCGATGCTTTAACACTTTTTGGTTACTTAAAAAATTCTATTTTAAAGTAGTTTATCTGCAATATGGGCTTTTGTTAATCCGGGAGTTGTATAATAAACTCGGAGCCTTTGCCCGGTTCGCTTTTAACATTGATACTTCCGCTGTAAAGATTGACAATATGTTTTACAATGGATAAGCCTAAACCTGTACCGCCCATGTTTCTTGACCTGCCTTTATCAATTCTGTAAAAGCGTTCAAAAATTCTGGAAATGTGTTCTTCGGCAATTCCTATGCCGCTGTCTTTTATTGTAAAGATGATCTTTCCCTCCCGCTTGCAAACATTCACAAGCACATGCCCATTTTCGGAGTTGTATTTAATTGCGTTATCTATTAAGTTTATCAGCATCTGCTTAATTCTGTCACGGTTTACATTTATGGAAAGATTGTCGTCAACCTCGAAATCTATTGCTACTCCCTTTTTATTTGCAGCAACAGTTAATACGGAGAATATTTCCTCCAGAATCAGTTTGACGTTATGTATTCCTATGTTTGAGTCGGTTTGCTGAGTTTCAATTTCCGATAGCTGTAAGATGTCGTTTATTAATACATACAATCTCTCAGATTCGATATCTATGATATCAAGAAATTTTGTTGAAACATTTTTATCCTCAATAGCTCCGTTTTTAAGGGTTTCGATAAAGCCCCTTATTGAAGTTAATGGGGTTTTTAGCTCGTGGGTGACATTGGAAACAAATTCTGTTCTAATCTGCTCTAGTTTTTTTATGTTTGTTATATCATGAATTGTAGCTATTCCGCCTGAATTAACGGCAGATATATCTTTTGATTTAATAGGATTTGTGTATATCCTGAATATTTTATCTACAGGTGAACCGACAGAAATTTCGTTCATTTGTGAGATGTTGTTTTCAACCGTTTCATTTAATAAACTGATTATCTGATTGTTTCTAATGAGTTCAAGTATGTTTATTCCTATTACTCCGGGGCCGTTTTTAATTCCGAACATATCACAGGCAATTGAATTTATCAGCATTACATTATAATCATTATCAACTGCAACTACACCACTTATCATACTGTCTATTATTGAATCCACTTTAAGATTTTTATCGGTCATTTCTGATAATGTTCTTTCGAGCTTTGAAGTCATTTCGTTAAATGTATTAGCCAGATGGCCGATTTCATCGTTTGTACTTATTTGCACACGCTTTGAATAATTACCTTCCGAAATTTCTTTGGATACCGATATCAGCTCATTTATGGGATGTATCATGGAAGAGGAAAAACGCAGAGCCAGTATTGTGGTAAGCAGAAGACCTGCAAGAATGCCGATTGCAGTATAAACCCAAATTATCTGGTCAATTCTTTTTAACTGAACAAGGGGGACCGATATTCTTATAATGATTTCGGATGAAGTTAAGGGCACAGCTATATAAAGGAAATCGACTCCTAAAGTGTTGCTGAACCGGATGTCCTTACCGACTTTTCCTTGCAATGCTTCCTGTATTTCTTTGCGGTGGATATGATTTCCCATAGAATGAAAATCTGCTTCGGATTCACCAAGAACATTTCCTTTAAAATCTATAAAGGTTATTCTGGTTTCGCTTCCATGTGCGATGGATGAGCTGCTTGTTTTTTCAGCATCCAGTATGCCCGCATATTTTACGGCTAAATTATTATAATCAATATTGTGACTTAAGAATATATCTTCCGTAACCTGATATTGAATTAACCTTGCGGCGTTTATAAGTTTTTCCTCGGTTTCGTATTTATATAATTTTTGAGCTAATTCCGAGGTAAAAAAACCGGTTATCAAAATACCTATGATAATCAAAAACATAAAGTAGCGGAATAATTTTTTTTTCATTGATTATTTGGCTCCTTTATCGTCGAACCGGTAACCTACCGCCCTTATAGTTTCAATGAATACCGGATTACCGTCATCGTTTTCAATTTTTTGCCTGAGAT
>JAEZNF010000663.1 GCA_023441845.1 Bacillota bacterium
GCATTTATGGTGATTGGTATTTATTGAGGTATTCGCCAAGTTATGAATTTGAAAACAGGGTCAACGGAATAACAATTTCCCTTGTAAATGTGACCAGATTCAAAAAAACACATAACAAGTTTTACCAGCTATCTCAGGCTGTTGAACAAAGTTCTGCAATGGTAATGATAACAAATATCGACGGTAAAATAGAGTATGTTAATCCGAGATTTACAGAAGTAACAGGCTATACAAGTGAAGAAATTACAGGAAGGGATTTTGGTATATTAAAATCGGGTTTGCAGGACGTAAGGGTATATAAAGAGCTTCGTGAGACTATAATTTCGGGAAAAGAGTGGAAGGGAGAATTGTGCAGTAAAAAGAAAAATGGTGAAATATTCTGGGAGACGGCATCTATATCTCCTGTCAGAGATGAAGATGGAGTAATAACTCACTTTATAGAAATTAAAGAGGATATTACCAGCGTAAAGTCGGATGTAGAAGCTTTAAGAAACAGCGAAGAAAAATACAGACAAGTCTTTTACGGCTTGAAGGATCTGGTATTCCTTTATGATGTAAATATTAAAGGTGTACCAAGTAAATTGATTGAAGTAAATAAAGCTGCAATTGATATTTTGGGATACACCGAGGAAGAACTGCGATCAATGACCTTATACGATTTAATTGATGATGAAAGCATAGTTAATGTACATAAAATTAACCAGAACATCTTAAGCCAGGGATACTCAAACTTTGACGTGTTTTTTATATGTAAAAATGGCTACAGACTGCCTGTAAAAGTAAGCTGCCAGGTTTTTACATCTAATGGTGAGAGAGTAGTATTGATGATTGCAAAGGATATTTCCGATCAGAAAAATAACGAAGAAGTTCTCTTGAAAAGTAAGGAAAGGTATGAATTCCTTGTTGAATATTCACCTTATGCCATATTGATAGCCGGGAGCGGAACAGTACTGTTTTCAAACATTGCGGGCTTAAATATGTTTAATTTTAAAAGCCTGAATGAAATTGTCGGAAAGCCCATTAAGTCACTGTTCAGTATTGATTTCAGGAAACTGATGAATGAGCAGAATATATTTGCTGATGTTGAAGGCAAGCAACCCGATCATTTGGAGGATAAAATCATAAGGCCTGACGGGACATCCATATTTGTTGAGATAACAACCATGCCCTTCCTTTTTGACGGCAAATCGGCAACTCTTTTGATGGTAAGGGACATAACCTCCAGAAAACAGGCTGAGGAATTGAAAAAAGACATTGAAAGAAGCAAAAAACTATTGGATGAGACCATAGAGTATGACGCTTTAAAGACGGAGTTTTTCTCAAATATATCACATGAACTGAGAACGCCTTTAAACGGACTTATCAGCACTCTGCAGCTTATGAGCATGCACCTGAGGGAAAATACCATACTTGACCAGAGTAATAAATTAGAAAGATATTCAGGTATAATGAGGCAGAATTCCTACAGGCTTTTGAGACTTGTAAATAACATGATTGATATAACCAGGATTGATACAGGGTTTCTTGATGTGAGTCTCCAAAACTGCAATATTGTCAGTATAATCGAAGACATAACCATGTCTGTTGCCGAATTTATAGGGGACAAAAAAATAGCATTGATTTTCGACACTGATATTGAAGAGAAGGTTATGGCCTGCGACCCGGATAAAATAGAAAGAATAATACTTAATCTACTTTCAAATGCTGTAAAATTTATAAAAAGTAACGGACAGATAAATGTTAATTTATACGACAAGGATGACAGGATACTGATTAATGTCAAGGATACAGGAATAGGGATACCCGAAGATAAACTGGATATTATATTTGAACGCTTCAGGCAGGTTGATAAATCACTGACAAGGAGTCACGAAGGCAGTGGGATGGGCTTAGCATTGGTAAAGTCGCTGGTTGAAATGCATGGAGGAAATATTTGCGTCAGAAGTGAACTTGGGAAAGGCAGCGAATTTATTGTTGAATTGCCTTCAACGGTTTTGCCGGACGATAATTCTTCAAACAAAGTGAATGATTTTGCAAAAAGAGATAACTATGAAAAGGTTTGTATAGAGTTTTCGGACATATATGACCTATAGAGGATACATGCTATTAAATGGGTACTTAAAAATATTACTTCCACTTTCTAAGCGGGCCCTGTGTGGGATCTACCAGGGGTGCAGCAAATTATAGCGGAAGATTATTTTAACTGTGCCTAAAATATTGATGCACCGGATATAAAGCCCAATATACCGATAGTAATTGAGGCTGATATATACCAGTGCATTTCCTGTTTTATTTCCCTTAAATAGGTTAAATCCTTCATACATGAAGGTGGAAAAGGTTGTATAGGCTCCTAAAAATCCGTCTGCCAATAATAATTTTATATTGCTGCCTGCGCCTGAGGTGCTTACTATTCCTAAAAGAAAAGCACCCGAAATGTTTATAAAAAAAGTAGCAAACGGGAAGGCGCGTTTGAAATTCCTGGATATGGCCTTGCTCAGTAAATACCGGGTTATACTGCCTAAAATTCCGCCAACTCCGACTATAAGAAAACTCATTGTTTATTCCCCTCCTTATTAATTACCGAAAAAATGCCAAACTTGGACTTACCGGTTTTCTTTATTCGGGAAATAATTCTTTTGGCTGAAAGATATCCCAATAATGCTGCTGCCAGACCTAAAAGAACTGATAAAAATAAATATGAAAATGCTGAAATATATTGTTTGCCCAAGATAAGGAGTACTACTTCTTTACAAAAGGTAGAGAATGTTGTATATGAACCTAGTGCAGCGTGGCGTAATTGACTTTACAATT
>JAEZNF010000142.1 GCA_023441845.1 Bacillota bacterium
CTCAGGGACCTCGGCAAACAATCGGGGTGCGGAAGTTTGAGGGATAAGGAAAGATGTTATAGCCAGGCAAGCCTTTGTAACGCGGCATGTGCTTTAAGCCAGCTGAGCTTTATAACCGATGCTGCAATAGTACACCATTCGCCGGCCGGTTGTGCCGTAACAGCTATGGCAGTCAGTAATTCAAAGGATCAGCTTGCCGGGAAACTGAAGCTGGACAATTCCAGATCGGGATATGTGTCAACAGACATGAACGAAGCGGATACGGTATTTGGGGCAACGGATAACTTAAGAGAAGTAATACGGGAAACCTATTTAAGGTATAAACCAAGTGCAATATTTATAGGCGCATCCTGCGTCAGCGGGGTAATAGGTGAGGATTTGGAAAGCATTGCAGCCGAGATGAGGGAGGAGATAAATATTCCTGTAGCGCCTGTACATTGTGAAGGCTTCAAAACAAAGATATGGGCATCAGGCTTTGATGCGGCGTTTCACGCAATATTGACCAATATAGTAAAACCGCCCGAGAAAAAGAGCAATATTGTGAATGTCATAAACTTTTTTGGAAGCGCAAGAAAGGAAATTACTGCTATATTCAGGGAACTTGGCGTTGAACCGCTGTTTTTGATTTCAAATACTTCAATAGAACAGCTTTCAAGGCTTTCCGAATCGGTTGCTACGGTGAGTACCTGCGGTACCCTGGGGACATACCTTGGAAACGGTCTTTGGGACAAATACAAAGTCCCTTATGTAAAGTCTTTACAGCCGCATGGCATTGCCGGGTTTGAAAGCTGGCTTAAAGGTTTGGGAAAGGCCATAGATAAGGAAGCTGAGGCTGAAATCTTTCTGGAAAGAGAGAAAGCAAAATACCTGCCTAAAATCCAGGAAGTAAGGGAAAAGCTGAAAGGGCTGCGCGCGGTCATTGGAATGGGACCGGGTTTTAATTTCAACACCACAAGAGCTCTTCAGGAATTGGGCATAGAAATTGCATATTCAGCCGCCTGGCACTTTGACAAGCAGTATGACGACGGTAATGCTCCCGATGCTTTTAAATACCTGGTTGATAATTCGCCGAATGATTACAAGCTGTCGGTCAGCGACTTACAGAATAATGAATTATTAAATATCTTGAATAGTGTTAAGCCTGACATTTTCTTTTCCAGGCATACAGGCTCCACTGTATGGGCTATGAAGATGGGTATTCCTGCACTTTGCGTTTATGATGAATATGCCATTTTCGGATACAGAGGCCTTTTAAACTTTGCATATTCCATATATGACGTAGTAACAAACAGGAGTTATACGGAAAACCTTTCAAAGAGAGTAAAGCTTCCTTACACAGATTGGTGGTTTAGACAAAACAATAATCATTTCTTAAGCAGGGAGGAAAATCAGGATGGCTAAAATATTGGATCAACCGAGGTATGTATGCGCACTGGGAGCCATGCAGACTGTTCAGGGAATATATAGGGGAGTTCCTATCCTTCATGCAGGGCCGGGCTGCGCAGGGAAGCTTGCAGGAGGTATAGCGGGAAGCAATGGGGATTCGGGATATATATCTCCACAGATATACCCATGCTCAAATGTATCGGAAAAAGAGATTGTATTTGGCGGAGACGACCGCCTTAGAGAAACCATAGAGAATGCGTTAAAAGTTGTTGACGGAGATATATTTGTGGTGCTTTCGGGCTGTACAACAGAAATAGTGGGAGATGACATTGCAAAGGTGTCAAGCTATTTTGAGGACAGCGGCAAGCCGGTAATTTATGTTGAAACAGCCGGCTTTAAAGGCAATAACCTGCAAGGCCATGAATGGGTTATAAATGCCTTAATAGAGCAATATCTTGCCAAAAAGCCAAAACAGGAAACGGTAAAAGGTCTTGTTAATATCTGGGGACCTGTTCCGTCTTATGACCCGTTCTGGGTCGGCAATATAAGAGAACTGGAAGGGCTGGTTAAAGAGCTTGGACTTACACCAAATACAATATTCGGCGAGTACAGAGGAATAGAAAATATTGATAAAATACCTCAGGCGGAGTTTAATCTTCTTGTTTCGCCGTGGCTTGGCTTAAGTAATGTCAAGTTGCTGGAAGAAACGTTCGGTACCCCGTACCTTCATTATCCGACACTTCCCATAGGTGCGTATGAGACAGGCAGATTTTTAAAGACTTTGGGAGAGTATGCCGGCATAGACGGTGCAAAGATCGATGGAATCATTGGAAAGCACGAAAGGGAGTACTATTATCATATTGAAAGAACTTCCGATGTTTTTCTGGAAAACCGTACCATGTCCAGGCGTTTCTCTACTGTAACAAATGCGGCGGATGCTTTAGCTATATCAAAGTTCCTGGTTAATGATTTTGGGCTTGTTCCGGAAAAACAGTATATAACCGACTCAACTCCGGATGAGTATAAAGAGGTGGTTGCAGGCTATTTCAGGGAATTTAAATATGGTATAGAAGCAGAAGTAGTTTTTTCTACCGACGGTTATAAAATACATGAGGAAATTCGTAAGACTGACTATTTTGGGGCTCCGCTTATTATCGGAAGCATTTTTGAAAAGAAATTGGCTGAAGAGTTAAACGGCAATTTCCTGGCAGTATCGGTTCCCATTAAGGAAAGGCTGATACTGAGCAGTTCGTATCTGGGATATCATGGAGGCCTTAAGCTATTGGAAGACATCTATACATATGTATTAAAGCAGTTTAATTAAAGTAAATACAAATAAGTAAACATAAAAAACCGTACTGCAAAAACCTGAAGAGTGATTCGGGTTTTTGCAGTACGCATCTTTATATAATGTTTAGTGTAAGGGGTTGAGAACTGTGGAGAATGCAACTTTAAAGGTATATGGCATGACTTGTACCCTTTGTTCCATCGCTATTGAGTCGGGGCTTCAGAAGATGGACGGCGTAAGCAGGGTAAATGTGAACTATGCAGCCCAAAAGGCTCAAATTGAATATGACAGTGCAAAAGTTGATATTGAAGATATAAAAAGAAAAATAAAGTCATTAGGCTTTAAGATGGACGACTCCAGGGTTTCAAAGGGCGGTTCGGATAGAGGAGATATGGAGAGAAGAAACTTAAAAATCACTTTTATTGCATCCGCTTTATTGAGCTTGCCTCTTATACTTGCGATGGTTTTGGGAGGGTTGGGCTTTTGCCATGATTATTTTGATCCTGAGTCTCAAACCAAGTGGGGTATTTTTATTGAATCTTTGCGGACGAAAACAGTTAAACTCCATGATTGGCATCTGCAGCTGGCCTTGTCAACTCCGGTACAATTTATAATCGGCTACAGGTTTTACAGAAACTCCTTCCACTCTTTAAAGGCTTTAAGGCCCAATATGGATTTGTTGGTTGCTGTAGGTACAACAGTTACTTATTTTTACAGTGTTTATACATCAATTTATGATGACAGCGCCTTATATTTTGGAATGAAAAACATCTATTTCGAAGCATCTTCAACTATTATCACCCTGGTGCTTTTGGGAAAATATCTTGAATCAATAGCCAGGGGAAAGACTTCAAAAGCGATACAGACTCTGATTCAGTTAAGGCCCAGGACCGCAAGGGTTATAAGGGATGAAAAGGAACTGGATATTGATATTGCCGAGGTTATTAAGGGTGACTCCGTAGTTGTGAGGCCGGGAGAGAAAATTCCTGTAGACGGAGTATTGACGGAAGGGTATTCTACGGTTGACGAATCAATGCTTACCGGTGAGAGCGTTCCTGTTGATAAAAGAGTGGGAGACTTTATAGCAGGAGGATCGGTAAACAAGCTGGGAACTTTTACGTTTAAGGCTACAAAGGTTGGAAATGAGACAGTATTGGCCGGTATTATAAAGATGGTTGAAGATGCCCAGGGAAGTAAAGCTCCAATTCAAAAGGTAGTAGACAGGGTTTGCGGTTTTTTTGTTCCTGCTGTTTTGTCCATATCCCTGCTTACATTTATAATTTGGTTTTTCGGAATTTATGAAGCAACATTTTTTCTGGTTGATAGACCGATTATTTATGCTGTAGCGGTTTTGGTGGTTTCATGCCCCTGTGCTTTAGGGCTTGCAACGCCAACAGCTATAATGGTTGGTATGGGAAAGGGGGCGCAAAACGGAATACTTATTAAAAACGGTGAAGAGCTGGAAACTGCATGTAAAATTGACACAGTTGTTCTGGATAAGACGGGAACACTCACTACAGGTAAGTTGGAAGTAGTAGACATAATTGCATTTGATAATGGATTTGGATACGAAGATATTTTAAAGCTTGCCGCAGCTGCTGAAAAAAGGTCTGAGCATCCTTTGGGACAGGCAATTTATGAGAAAGCAAAGTCTGTTTTTGAGAACCTGCCGGAGCCTGAGGGTTTTTTAAGCTATCCGGGAAAGGGTATTGGTGCTGTAGTTGAAAATAAGGCAATTTTTATAGGGACATTTAACTTTTTGGAGGAAAACGGAATTAAGATAAGCGATGTTAAAGACACCCTTGAAAACCTTCAAAGCCAGGGCAATACAGTGGTTTTACTTGCTGTGGATGGAGTGCTTACCGGAGCTGTTGCTTTGGCAGACAGAGTAAAAGAGAGTTCCTTAAAAGTGGTGAAGACATTAAGGAATATGGGCATTGAAGTATATATGCTTACCGGTGATAATAAAAATACCGCAAACCGGGTAGCATCACAAATAGGAATTAGTAATGTCATTTCAGAGGTTTTACCTGAATATAAAGCAAGCAAAATTGCGCAGCTTAAGAATGAAGGGAAGATTGTGGCTATGGTTGGTGACGGTATAAATGATGCGCCGGCATTAGCTACTGCCGATATCGGTTTTGCAATCGGTACCGGTACTGATGTTGCCATAGAAACCGGAGATATTGTCTTGCTGAAGGACGATTTGATGGGTATTCCAAATGCAGTAAGGTTATCAAGAAAGACTATGGCAAAGATAAAGCAAAACTTATTCTGGGCATTTATTTATAACATAGTAGGAATTCCGATTGTAGCTTTTGGGTATTTAAATCCTGTTGTGGCTGCTGCGGCAATGGCGTTAAGCTCAAT
>JAEZNF010000233.1 GCA_023441845.1 Bacillota bacterium
ACTATTGCTGCTGCAATGTTGGGGTGCGATGAAACATCAAATGAAATCCTGTCATTGTTGCTCAACCAGTCAAGGCTTCGCCAGACTTCACACCCGTATAACTTTACAGGATGTGCTTTAGGCGGAAGTTCTCTTAACGCCTGAATTGTTTTTATAACTATCCCTACATGGGTAATATGGCTGTCTGCCGGATTATGGGTATAAATTATTTCGGGTCTTGCAGCATCTATAAGCATCTTCAAATCATCAATTATGTCAGTATTACCAGAGTCTTTGGCGTCTATGCTTTTATAGTCGAGAAGTGCAAGTGCTCCGTATTCCCCCACGAAGGCAGCTTTTTTCTGCTCGTTTTTTCTTATGGTCTTCATTTCTATGTCTGTAAAGTTTTTGTAGGGACCGTTCCTTGGACTTCCTGCACCGTCGGTTACTACTGCTGCAAAAAACCATAGGTCGTCTTTATAAATACACTTTAGTATTCCGTCCAGAGCCATTATTTCAATATCATCCTGATGTGCTGAAATTGCCATATGTGTAGTTCTCTTAACGGCATCTTCCGGATTAATGCTGTCGGGAATATAGAACTCAGCTCCTGTGTTTTTTAACTTCATGGCATATTTCTCCTTTATTAAACAAGTATTCCTTTTGCAAACGATTTTATAAAACAGACCCCTAAAAGTCAACGAGGTATATTTATTAAAAGAAGGAATTTAAACGTTTATTATAGAATAATATTTTAAAATACTGTAAGATATTAAGCAATTATCTTATATAACAAGGGGATAGGAGCTATGAAGGATATTGATGTAAATCTTATTAAGGTTGTGCTTCCGAATGGACAGGAGAAGATGGTGCCCGAAGGAATATCCCTTATTGAACTCGGTAAGGATTGTGAGAATGATTATGTATCAACGATAGTAGCGGCAAAGGTTAATAATGACATAAAAGAGCTGAGTTTTCACCTTGATGAAAACGCCAGGGTTGAATTTATCGATTTGACTAAAAACGACGGATTGAGAATATATAGGAGAAGCCTTTACTTTATACTGGTAAAAGCGGTCAATGATCTTTATCCCGAAAGAAAAGTAACTATATGCCATTCTATAAGTAAGGGGATATATTGTGAAATAAAGGGTGATGAAGAACTTAAAGAGCAGGATATTGAAAAAATAGATGCACGGATGAGAGAACTGGTAAAGGCTGAAATTCCTTTTGTGAAACGTATGATGTCTTCCGAAGATGCAAAGGAATTATTTAAAAAGAGCGGCAGAATAGACAGGTATCAGGCTATTGAGCACAGAAGTAAGCCGTATGTGACTATTTACAACTGCGATGGATTGGATGACTATTTTTATGGGTATATGGTTCCGCACACAGGTTATATTAAATATTTTGAATTGAAGTTCTACTCTCCGGGACTTATTTTACTGCTTCCGGAAAAGAGTAATCCGAATAGCCTGCCTCAATTCAAGGAGCAGAAAAAGCTGTTTACCATATTCAATGAATATAAGCGGTGGGGACATATCCTGGATGTTGAAAATGTGGGTTCCTTGAATAATATAATAAAGACAGGTAAAATCTGTGACTTTATCAGGATTGCCGAGGCGCTTCATGAAAAGAAGATTGCCCAGATAGCCGATATGATCACAAACAACGAAATTAAAAAGCGGATTGTATTGATATCGGGACCGTCCTCATCGGGAAAAACTACTTTTGCACACAGGCTTGAGATGCAATTGAGAGTTAACGGACTTAAACCTGTGACTATTTCTCTTGATGACTATTTTGTGGACCGGGAGCATACTCCTAAGGATGAAAACGGTGAATATGACTTTGAAGCTTTGGAAGCAATTGATATAGAACTTTTTAACCGACACCTTACACAACTTATAGCAGGAGAGGAAATAGAAATGCCCATATTCAATTTTCCTAACGGATGCAGGGACAGTGTCGGCAAGAAACTTAGAATAGACGACAATCAGCTTTTAATTATAGAAGGAATACACGGATTGAATGAAAAACTGACAATTTCAATTCCAAAAGAGAGCAAGTTCAAAATTTACGTAAGTGCACTTACATCTATGAATATAGATGATCATAACAGGATTCCCACTACCGATTCGAGGCTAATAAGGCGTATTGTAAGGGACTACCAGTTTAGAGGCAGTACGGCAATAAGTACTTTAAAGAGGTGGCCGTCTGTAAGGAGAGGGGAAGAGAAGAATATTTTTCCGTTCCAGGAAGAAGCGGATATTATGTTTAATTCTGCCCTGATTTACGAACTGGGAGTGTTAAAAACCCTTGCTGAACCGCTTCTGGCTGAAATTACAAACTCATATGAGGAGTATTCGGAAGCAAGAAGACTGGTTGAGTTTCTGGGATATTTTCTCCCGATTGAATCAAAGGAAATACCTTTGAATTCCATAGTCAGGGAGTTTGTTGGAGGAAGCTGCTTCTATTAACGGGGATGGTTAAAGGCGACGGGATGTTTCTTATATATAATTAATCACGAAAATGATTTTACATTGAAAATGTATTAAGGCCGGTCATTACGTTTTGCTTCATTGTTCGCCCATGCATCCTGGGAAATTGAAGCGCGATGTAAAATCTTTAACGCGTTCAATATAGTTAAGAAATGTTCCATATATTTTGAATAAATGTTTTATTATGTTTTAATATAAACGCATTGTTAACTAATTAACAATGCGTTATAATATATCTATGCTTAAAATAAAAGATCGGTAAATATTCGTAATACTAATTAAACACGTAGCTGGAGGAAATCAAATGAGGTTAAATGAAATTGTTGAGGTACTTGATGCGGAACTGTTGGTTGGGAAAGATAGCGACATAAATATATATGCTGCCTGCGGGTCTGATTTGATGAGCGATGTTATGGCGTTTGTCAAGGAAAATGTTGCTCTCCTCACGGGATTGGTCAATCCGCAGGTAATCCGTACGGCTGAGATGATGGATATAAGACTTGTCATATTTGTAAGAGGCAAGGTTCCGACAAATGAAATAATTGATTTGGCAAAAAGTAAAGGCATTGCCGTTATGACGACAAAACTTCCCATGTTTATTGCCTGCGGTAAGCTTTATGAAGCAGGAGTAACCGGAAGAGGTGCTTTAGAGTGACGGATAAATTCATCGAACTAACTTATGAAATTCCTGCAAATGATTTTTTACACGCAGGAGAAGCTTCGAGCAGTGTTAAAACCATGCTTAAACAGTTAGGGATAAATCCGCAAATAATAAAGAAAGCTGCTATTGCCATGTATGAAGCTGAAATTAAT
>JAEZNF010000247.1 GCA_023441845.1 Bacillota bacterium
GGTGCGTGGTTATGGATAAAGAGATACTTACCATGGAGGAAGCAGCCGAATTTTTTGGTGTAAGTGTCAAAACCTTTATAAAGCTTTTGAAGGAAGAAAAGGTTCCGGCCAGAAAAATCGGCAGGGAGTGGAGGTTTAGCAGTAAAGCTCTCATTGAATGGCTTTCGGCAGGTAATTCGCAGGAGTACTCCTCAAGTGAGGGTGAAACCAGGGAATTCTTCAATGATGTTGCTACAGAGTGGGAAGAGCTTAGAAAAAATTATTACGATGAATCCATTAGAAACAAGCTCATCGGACAGGGCATTTTGAATAAGGATATGGTTGTTGCCGACCTTGGTGCAGGAGATGGATATTTATCCATAGAGATATCAAAGTATGTGAAAAAGGTTGCTGCAATTGATATTTCGGCAGAAATGTTAAAGGAGCTGAGAAAAAAATCCAGGGATGGTGGAATAAAAAATATTGATACAGTGGAAAGCGACGGTCTGGATGTTCCGTTTCCTGATTTGAGCTTTGATATGGTATGTGCCAGCATGTACCTGCATCATATTGAAGAACCGGCGCTGGCAATAAAAGAGATGTATAGAGTATTGAAGCCGGGGGGAAAAGTGTTTTTAGCGGATTTTCATGAACACGCCGACAGTGAATTAAAGGAAAAAATGCATGATTTCTGGCAGGGCTTTAAGCAAAATGAAATTAAAGCCTGGTTTAAAAAAAGCGGTTTTAAAAATATACATATTGATTCCGTTCAAGGGAAGGAAAACAGGAGTAATAAGAAAACCGGCATTTTTATATTGATAGCGGAAAAATAAAATTTTATTTAAAATCAAGGAAGATTCGTAACGCGTAATATTACTATGAAAATGAAGTGTTATAACTACAGTGCCGCTTAACAAAATAAATTTCCGGAAATTCATTTTGTTAAGCAGCAAATAAATATGAAGTGCATTTCTAATAATTTGTTTCCCGGAAATGAATTATGTTCAAAAGCACTAGTTAATTAGGGGGGATATCCATGAATAAGGTAATTGTTTGCGGTTCTATTGCTTATGACAATATAATGGAATTTCAAGGGCTTTTTAAGGATCAGATACTCGCGGATAAAATCCATGCATTGAATGTCAGCTTTCTTGTAAAAAGTCTCAAGAAGGTGAGGGGAGGCACAGCTCCGAATATTTCATACAGTCTTGCTCTTGTAGGCGAAAAACCCATGGTATTGGGAACAGCCGGAATGGATTTTTATGAGTACAGGGAATGGCTTGGTGCAAATGGTGTAAATACCGATTTGATAAGAATAATTGAAGATGATTACACTGCGTCGTGCTTTATAACAACCGATCTTTCCAACAACCAGATAACCGAGTTTTATCCCGGTGCCATGTCGAGGGATTCGGAAATATCCTTCAGGGATATAGATACTGAAGGTGTAGGCATGGTGGTTATAGCTCCTACCGAGCCTTCGGCTATGCTTAAATGGGTTTTGGAATGCCAGGAGTTAGGGCTTCCCTATATGTTTGATCCGGGGATGCAAATACCCATGCTATCTGCTGAAGACCTGGCAAAGGGAATACTGGGAGCCAGGATAGCCATATTTAATGAATATGAATACGATTTAATGAAGAAAAAGACAGGACTTTCAAAAGAGGATATTCTAAACAGGGTTGAGCTGCTTGTAATAACCCTTGGTGGAAAAGGTTCAATATTAAAGACCAGAGGCCACAGGGTTCTTGTTCCGTCAGCAAGGCCTGTAAGTGTGGTAGACCCTACAGGAGCAGGAGATGCATATAGAGCCGGGCTTTTGAAGGGGTTCTTTGAAGGAGCGCCTTTAGAAGTTATGGGGAGATATGCAAGTATAACAGCGGTATATGCCGTTGAATGCAAGGGAGCTACGGAGCACAAGTACACTATTGAGGAATTTAAAAAACGTTACAGTGACAATTATTAACCATAAATTATTGTATAACCGGAGCGATAAGCGGGGTATTAAAATATGAGTAAAGCCGATAATATTTTTATAGCAATGTGCAAGGATATCATTGAAAACGGGGTATCTTCAGAAGGGGAGAATGTAAGGGCCAAATGGGCTGACGGCACTCTTGCACATACCATAAAGAAGTTTGCCGTTGTTAACAGGTATTATCTTCTTGAGGAGTTCCCTATTCTGACATTAAGGCCGACAAACCTGAAAGCGGCAATAGATGAACTGCTCTGGATATGGCAAAAGAAATCGAATAATATAAAAGATCTCAATAGCCACATATGGGATAGCTGGGCTGATGAGGAAGGCTCCATCGGTAAGGCATACGGGTATCAGCTTGGTATTAAACACAAGTACCGTGAAGGGGAGTTTGATCAGGTTGACAGGATTTTATACGATTTAAGGCATAATCCGTACAGTAGAAGAATTATTGCCAATATGTACAACCATAGTGATTTGAATGAAATGAACCTGTATCCCTGCGCCTACAGCGTTACATTTAATGTTACAGGCAGGAAGCTTAATGCAATACTTAACCAGCGTTCCCAGGATGTTCTGGTTGCAAATAACTGGAACGTAGCTCAGTATGCAATACTTGTACATATGATGGCACAGGTGAGCGACCTCGAGGTTGGCGAATTTGTACATGTTATTGCTGATGCGCATATATACGACAGGCATGTACCATTGGTTACTGAGCTGATTGAAAGGACTCCGTATCCGGCACCCAGGCTGATTATCAACCCGGATGTAAAAAGCTTTTATGACTTCAGGGTTGAGGATTTCGTATTGGAGGGTTATCAGAGCGGGGCGCAGATAAAAAATATTCCTGTTGCGGTTTGATGATTTTAGGAGGATATAATGAAGGCTATTGTTTCGGTCGACTTGAACTGGGGGATAGGATGCGGAGGAAAGCTGCTGCAGCGTATACCCGAGGATATGAAGTTCTTTAAGCAAATGACATTGGGTAAGGTTGTGGTAATGGGTAGGGAAACATTTGAATCATTGCCCAAAAAAGAGCCCCTTAAGGATAGGGTTAACATTGTCTTGAGCAGGAATGAAAGCTTTATTAACGAAAAGGTGACTATATGCCGCTCGCTGGAGGAGCTATTTGATGAGCTAAATAAGTACAATTCCGACGATGTTTTTGTAATTGGCGGGGAAGCTGTATATGCCGAGCTTTTGCCGTATTGCAGCGAGGCTTACGTTACCAAATTCGAGAATATATATGAGGCGGACAGGCATTTTGTCAATTTGGAAAAGGAAGCGGCATGGAAATTGGTGTCGGAAAGTGAATTCAGGGAATACAATGATATAAAATTCAGATATCTGAAGTATGAGAAAAGCAAAGTTTAGAAAAATATATTGAACGTGCGAAAGAATTTTCATAAAGTGTTGCG
>JAEZNF010000254.1 GCA_023441845.1 Bacillota bacterium
AAAAAGGTATACTAAGGGAGGATGTTGAGCCTGAGGTTATTATTAGGAGTATTATGGGTAACGTAGCTGTTCTTATAGCACAAAGGAATATGTACGGCAATATGTTCAATGTGACGGATATGGATAAAGAGATAGATAAGCTGGTTGATGTGGTGTTGTATGGAATATCAAAGGAAGGGAGCGGTAAGCTATGACCGGTGGAACTGTAATAGAAGTTATAGGCTTGAAGCAGCAGTTTGGAAAGCTTGTGGTGCTGGACAATATAAATATGCATGTGAGAAGGGGAGAGATACTCGGCCTTCTTGGCCCCTCCGGATCAGGAAAAACAACTATGGTGAAAGCAATCATCGGTATGTTGAATCCGACATCAGGTAAAATTGTTGTATTGGATAAAGAAATGCCGACACTTTCGGTAGTAGGAAGAATAGGCTATATGGCACAGTCGGATGCGCTTTATGAGGATTTAAATGCATATGACAACCTATACTTCTTTGGTGAGCTCTATGGTATGAAGGGCAGTGAGGCAAAGAAAAGAGCGGAAGAGGTATTATCACTTGTAATGCTGACAGATCATGCCAGAAGGCCTGTCAGGACTTTCTCGGGAGGTATGAAAAGAAGGCTTTCACTTGCTATAGCATTATTTCATAACCCGGAGCTTTTGATTCTCGATGAACCCACAGTAGGTATTGATCCGGTTTTGAGGAAGCAGTTTTGGGCTGAATTTCAAAGGCTTAAAGCCAAAGGTGTTACTATCATTGTTACAACACACGTAATGGATGAGGCTGAACACTGCGACAGACTTGCTTTTATGCGCGAAGGGAGTATAACTGCACTTGACACTCCTGAAAAACTTAAGGAAGCCTCGGGTGAAGGTACTATTGAAGGTGCATTCCTGTTTTTCGGGGGAGAAGGGAAGGGTGAACAGGTATGAGAACTCTTATTGTAGCCAAAAGATTAATAAAACAGATTGCGGCAGACAAACGGTCAATAGGGTTGATGTTCCTTGCACCGATATTCGTAATTTTACTGCTCAACATTATACTGACATCATCGGTTTCAAAGCCGATTATTGATATTGTATCGGCGCCCGGGCCATTAGTAGATATGTTGTCGAAGGATGCTACAGTAAATACCGTATCAAGTGAACAGGAAGCACTTGAAAATCTAAAAAACGGAAAGTCGGATGCCTATTTATTATTTTCAGGCAATACCCCGAAAATAACGATTGATGGTTCAGAACCACCCATAACAGGGCTTGTAATGGGTGTTATACAAAAGAATATCAACTCAAACAGTTCAGTACCTACAGGCATGCTAAATAATCAACAACCGGCAGCCAAACCGGAAATACATTATCTGTACGGCTCGAAAGATATGGATACTTTTGACTCGCTTGCTCCTCTTTTTATGGGCTTCTTTATATTTTTCTTTGTTTTTTTGCTGGCTGGTGTTGCATTTTTGCGTGAACGAATCAGTGGAACACTTGAAAGGGTTCTGGCGACTCCATTAAAAAGAAGTGAGATAGTCTGGGGGTACTTTTTAGGATTTGGTCTTTTTGTAGCGCTTCAAACTATAATAATACAGCTTTTTATAATATATGGCCTCAAGGTTGACATCAAAGGAAACTTCTGGCTGGTGTTGTTTTTAAACATGATTCTTGCAGGCCAGTCACTGTCTCTTGGAACACTTCTTTCCTCCTTTGCCCGTAACGAGTTTCAGTTATTCCAGTTCATACCGCTGGTAATTGTACCGCAAATACTCTTCAGCGGTATGTTTGACCTGAGGGATGCCCCTGTATGGGTTGCAGCTCTCTCAAAGGTTTTTCCTCTGACTTACGGTGCCGATGCCTTAAAGGGTGTAATGATAAAAGGTAAGGGTTTCCTTGAGGTTCAGCTGGATGTTTATATACTGCTGGGATATACAGTTCTCTTTTTGGTACTTAATATCCTGGCACTAAAGAAATACAGAAAAACCTGAAAAGCTGCTTTGATGTTTGTTGAGGTTCAACCGGGTGATCTTATAGAACTATTTAATGAAGGATCATCCGGCTCGTAGTATTTTTCTATCATTTCTACCGATATTTTTAGCCATAATTCAAAAGCAAAATTGTCTTCCTTGGTCCATTGGTTAGTATCAAATTCGGACATTACTGCCATTCCTTAAAATGGTAATCTTCTTCAATATATTTTTTTTATACCTGTTCTATGACATATCATAAAAATTGAAGTAATAATAATATAAATAAAAAATACCATAAGGTGAATTGTTTGATGGAAAAAGTAATAAAACGCGGGAAGGCGGCAATCTATGTAAGAGTAAGTACTGAGGAGCAGGTAAAAGAGGGGTATTCGGTTCCTGCTCAGATAGGCGTTCTTTCACAGTATTGTAAACTGTATAACCTGGAAGTTTACAAAGTTTACAAGGATTTAGGGATATCGGGTAAATCAGCTGAAAACCGCAGCGGACTCCAGGAGATGCTTGTAGATTCAGAGAAAGGCCTCTTTGATGTAG
>JAEZNF010000610.1 GCA_023441845.1 Bacillota bacterium
GCCTGAGCCACCTCGGAATTTTGCTGTTCCTGTGCCATCTCATACAGCTTGGATCTAAGTACCTTCATGGCTTTATCCTTATTTTTGTGCTGTGATCTTTCATCCTGGCACGTAACAACTATGCCTGTAGGCATATGAGTTATTCTTATGGCTGATTCTGTTTTGTTAATATGCTGACCGCCTGCACCTCCTGCACGGAAGGTATCAATTTGCAGGTCAGTGGGATTGATATCCACTTCTACATCATCAACCTCTGCAAGGACAGCTACAGTTATAGTAGAAGTATGAATTCTTCCGCTTGCTTCAGTTGAAGGAACTCTTTGAACACGGTGGACACCGCTTTCAAATTTAAGCCTGCTGTATGCCCCCCTTGCTTCAATAGCAAAAACAACTTCCTTGAATCCGCCCAACTCGGTAGGATTGGAATCTAACATCTCTACTTTCCAGCGTTTGCGTTCGGCATACCTTGTATACATCCTGAACAACACGGCAGCAAACAATGCCGCCTCTTCCCCTCCGGCCCCTCCACGGATTTCAACAATAACGCTTCTATCATCGTTGGGGTCTTTGGGTACCAGAAGGATTTTCAAATCCTTTTCAATCCCTTCAATCTGCTCTTCGCAATCTTTAAGCTCCATTTGAACCATTTCCCGGAACTCCTGATCGGCCTGCTTGTCTTGAAGGATCTCCCTGGCATCATCTATGTCCTTTTTTACTTTTTTATACTCTCTGTATTTCTCAACTATTTCGCCAAGGTCTGAATGCTCCTTCATAAGCTTCCTGTATTCATCCTGATTAGCAATAACTGAAGGATCGCTTAGCTTGTGGTTAATCTCCTCGTACCTGTCCTCGGCCATTTGAAGCTTGTCAAACATCTTACACCTCGTTAAACAATATTTTGATAAAATAAAAAACTTATATAATCTACGGTGAAATATTATAACATATATGATGAATTTAATCCAGTGGCCTGTAAAGTTTAAAAGTTATAGCTATGCAGGCCACAAGCAGAGGAAGTACACTGGTAAAATCTTTATTTAAAGCAAAGAATGAGATTTTACAAAGTACTGGTAGTTAGTAATGTATCATTTTCATAGTTATATTATGCGCTGCGCACCATAAGGCTATTTACAGACTTACCGGAGATTTTTAAGGAAAAATCATGATTTACTCTCTCAAAAGGCTCGGGGTCATAAAGGTCCACTCGCCTTTTGCCGGATTTCCCGTTTAGAAATGCCCCTAACAAAAAAGGAGTTGTTACAAAACGCCCCTTAGCCACATTATTTAGTACAGGATCAAAATACCCCAGTACCGTATATAGTGGTTAAGCTGCATTATGCAACAGCCTCCTTTTATAACTCACAGAATATGCCGCTTTATTAATTCCGTTATTTTACTATTTCAACATACCCGTTTACTGTTTCCATGTTCATGTTTACTTTCTTTGCAAAGCCGGCGTATCCTGCACTTTCTGCTTCCACTACCGAACCTGTAAAGCCCTGCTTTCCCATATTATTATATACAATCTGAGGTATAAGCAGATTTATTCCTCCATTTGTTGTCTGAGCCTTAACCTTATAGCCCCTGTCGTCCATATCATTCATATTCACCTTAATCCACGCATTCGTTGTCTTAAAATTTATATTCATGTCCGGACTTTCTTCACAGTCCTGTAAGTTTTCAGCCAGAATCCTTCCGTTAGTTGTTACAGCATTTATTTGCTCTGTTTTAATGTGCTTTATGTCAATCACCGAATTAGTGGTATTGATGTCAATTTCCCTGCCGGTAATGTAACTCATTTGAATTCTGGCGTTTTTTGTATTCAGATTGATTTTATTGCTCTTTACACCAATGATCTCAATATGTCCGTTTTTTGTAACTCCCTCAAAAACATTGGCTATTGTATCCTCTGCATATATTTTCCCGTTATTTGTGATAAGCCTGACATGTTTAAAGTTTGTTTCAGGAAGAAAAACCTCATATGAAACACTTACATTGAAAGCTTTATCAACTTTTATGGATATATTTCCCGACTCATTTTCAAATTTCAGTAACTGGTCGGCATTGTTTTGAGGACTTCTAACCTTTGATTTAATAATAACTTTATTATCCTGATGCTTTTTCAGAATTATTGTTCCGTTTACGCCCTCAATAGAAAGCGCAGTTCCCTCGACAGCTTCAGCTTCATAGACCCTTTCCTCAAGTTTATAACTGCCGAATATGTTGAAAGAATTTGTATCAATAAAGCTGCCCACCGCATCAACCACCTTATCAACTATGCCGAATGTGGTTACAGCTACGTTTTTACCGAGTTTTTCCGCTTTATCTACAAAATCTTCAATCGTACGGTCAAAATCCTTTTGTTTATAATTCCCATAATTCGTCTTAAATTCTTTCTTCCATTCATACAATCTTTCTCTAACCTTTTCAACTTCGGATTGAAAGCCGTTTTGCTTTTGCTTATTGTTACTCTCTGTCTGATGTTGTTTTCCCGAGCCGCTTTCGAGTGCCTCCAAAAGCTTAACGGCCTCTTCACTGGTAATTTTGCCTTCTTCAAGCATTTTTAAAATAAGCATCTTTTCTTCGTTATATGACATATTATATATCCCTCCTTACCAAGGTCTTTTCAAAAATTGTTTTAAATCAAATAAATACTGCTAATAGTGTGTTCTCAAATTTCCTTATCTAGTTGAAAATCCGATAATCTCAATAATTCAACGAGTTTGCAGGTTTTTCCTTATTGAGTTATTTGAGATAAACTATACTAGTCTTTTAAAAGGGCAATTGCTTCCTCTGCAGTAATTTCTCCGTTATTCAGCTTATCAAGAATATCTTTCTTCTTGTTAGAAAATGAATTGTCAGCTTCTTCTTTATGCCCTAATGCATCCACTACATCCTCAAGCTTGTTTTTTACTGTAGGATAGGAAACTCCAAGCTCCTTTTCAACTTCCTTTATATTTCCCCTACACTTTATAAACACATCAATGAAAAGCTTTTGTTCTGCGGTCAGCTTACAAAACTTACAAAGTTGAAATTTACCTTCAATATTTGTACCGCATGTATCACAACCAATCTTAAGTATCTGAGTATCGCCGCCACAAACAGGACATTTTCCAAGCACCTCTCTGGCCATATTATCACCTCGTATTTTCTAACGTACACAAATTTATTTACTTATAACTAATATATTATTATATTCAAAAATTGTCAATACTATAATTAATTTTGTTAATCACAGTATTAATATTTTTAATATATATTTCTATTTTATGCAATAATGTTAATCAAGCATTATGTATGGTTTCATAATAAAACAACTTAAGTCACCGGGTTTAGTTCCTTAAGTTGTTTTCAAATAATACAATGTTTTATTGTATATATAATCCTTTAAAGCCAACTTTTAATAAAAATATTATTTTATTTAATAAACTCTAAATCATTGCACTTGAAATTTGCCCCGTCTTTACATATTATTGTATATGCGGACAGGAGGGAACAAAATCATGATAAGTAAATTTCTATCAAGAGAATCCGATTTAGAGCTGATTTTAAATCTTAATTCCTGTGATAAGGGAATAAATGACGGCAGCGAAAAGGAAAACTCAAATAATTATGTTCAATACAAAGTAGGTCAAAAAATTTGCGGGGAAGTTATAGAAACTATATATAGTTCCAATAATGAACACAAATATATTATCTTTAAACCGAAAAACAAAAACATCGTCTGTTTCCAGTGCGATAGTGATTCGCAGGATGAATATCTGGCGAAAATATCATTGAATGTGGCAAAAGTAAACAGTCTTTTAAGTCTGGAAAAAAATATTCGCAAATACTTGCCGCTTATAGCACAGGCCTATATGGATTGTTTAAGCGGCAATACTAATGAAGCAATAAAAATGCTTGAAGAAATCGAACAAAAGATTGTAAGCATCCATGAAATACGCTGCAAATTATTTTATATGCTTTATTGTATTCTGTTTGTGGTCGCTAATATAGTCGTATGTGTAGTGCTGACCAATTATGAATTTGACTCTATCCGGAAACTTCAGGATAAACTTACATTACTTTTTAAATTAGCCACATTCGGAAGTATTGGCGGGTTTATTTCGGTTGCTATAAATTCAAAGAAACTGGAATTTGAACCTACCGAAAGCATCATAAACTCTTCTGTAAGTGCTTTTACAAGAATTTTCATATCGATGCTGTCTGCAATTATTGTCTACTATGCTATAAAAGCAAAAATAATATTAAACCTTTCCGATCAGGAT
>JAEZNF010000290.1 GCA_023441845.1 Bacillota bacterium
GATGGAAAGTATAAGCTTGTATTAACTGAGGAAGAAAATACCATAACAATAGAAGCAACAGATAAGGCAGGCAACAAAGCAGACATAACCTATAAGCTAATATATAAAACAATCACTACAAATTCTCCAAAAGAGCAGTTGGATAAAAACCTTGCTTATATTCTTAAGACAGTAGATAACCCAACCTTTGGCACAGGTGGCGGTGAATGGTCTATACTTTCTCTGGCAAGGGCAAATTATAATGTACCGAAAACTTATTACGACACCTATTACAATAATGTAGTAAATAAAGTAAATGAGTTAATGACCAAGTATGCTGGTAAACTTGATAAGAATAAAGGTACGGAAAATTCAAGATTAATTTTGGGACTTACTGCTATTGGCAAGGATATAAGCAATGTTTCCGGCTATGATATAAGAAATGCTCTTTCTGATTACACCTTTGTGAAGAAACAAGGTATTAATGGACCAGTATTTGCTCTTATAGCACTGGATAGTAAAAACTATGAAATACCTATAGTAGAAGGGGTATCGGTTCAAACTACAAGGCAAATGCTTATTGATTTCATTTTAGATAAGGAAATCAAAAAAGGAACAGATAATGCAGGTGGATGGGCTCTTAGTGGAACAGCTCCAGACCCTGATATAACTGCAATGGCAATACAAGGCCTTACACCTTATTATAAATCCCAGGATAATGTAAAAGCAGCAGTTGACAGAGCAATTTGTTGGTTATCTACAAATCAAAAAGCTGATGGTGGATATGCAAGCTGGGGCACAGTGAATGCTGAGAGTATAGCTCAGGTGGTTGTAGCGTTAACTGGTTTAGGCATAGATCCGCACACTGATTTACGATTTGTGAAAAATGGAAAATCAGCAATTGATGCATTGCTTACGTTTGCTGTACCAGAAGGCGGCTTTATGCATATAAAGCCGGGAAGCACAGGAAATGGCGGTGCAGCCGCAGGGGTAGTTGATGGAATGGCAACAGATCAAGGAACATATGCTCTTGTTGCCTATGATAGGCTTGTGAATGGCAAAACTGGTCTATATGATATGACTGATGTATCAAAAGAAACAGAAGAGGCAGAAGAGCAACTAAAGGAAGAAACTATAGTACCAAATGACTCGAATGACTTCGAAAAAACTATAACCGATAAGGACAGCAATAAAGAAATAACAATAAGAATACCTAGTGAAAAGAATGCAAGGGTTATTGTTAAGTTAATCTCTGGCAGTAGCCTGCCTAAAATTGAGGCTGTTAAGGGTAATGTATCGGTAGTAATACCTAAGGATACAGAAATTACAAGCGGTGATGCATTAGCACTTGAATTGATTACTACAAAGAATAAAAATGATACTTCCATAAAAGCTAAGATTAATAAGATTATTCCTACTGGGAAAAAGCTTGATGAAATTGCTCAGATTTTTACAATGGGCGGCAATGGAAAGGTAGAATTTAATGATTTTATTACTCTAACCTTTACCGGGATGAAGGGCAAGGAGACAGCTTATATTCAGGATGGGTCAATCCATGCCATTCAAAAATTTGCAAGTGATTTAGAAGGCATAAATAGCGGTAGAAATGAGTATGCCTATGACAGTGAAAATGACTTGATTGTGAAAACAAAACACTTTACTGATTTTATTGCATATACTACAAGCGCAAGTACAACAGAAACACCCGGAAGCGGAGAAGTAACAGATCCTCAACCGAAGAAATATGTGACATTATCGGTAGATAAGCTTACCATAAATAAAGGCTACGTAATCCCATCTGGGAATATTGAGCTTAATGAAGGTGATACGGCATGGATGTTATTAAAGCGGGAGCTTGACAGCCGGGGAATAAGCTATGAGTATGAGTGGACAGAAAAGTACGACAGTGTATATGTACAAGCTATCGCAGGAGACGGAGAATTTGACCATGGCAGTGGGAGTGGGTGGATGTACAATGTCAACGGCCACTATCCAAACTATGGATCAAGTAAATATATTCTTAAAGATGGGGATGTTCTTCAATGGCGGTATACCACAAATTTAGGTGCAGATTTAGGAGAAGACCTTAGCCAGTGGAAAAATAATACAGATGCAGAAAAGCCTGTTAATGGGACTGGTACTACTGGAACTGCTGGAACTGCTGCAGTAACAACACCGGAGGAAAAAAAGGAGACTGACGGCGAAGAAAAAGAACAGACTAATATTATGGACATAGGAAAATTATATGCCGATTCAACGGACATCTCAGCATGGGCGTATGAAGCTGTCAAATCAGCAACACAAAAAGGGGTTGTAGCAGGTTCAAACGGTAAGTTTAGTCCTAAGTCCAATATTACAAGAGCTGAGTTTACAAAAATAATGGTCTCTGTTCTAGAGTTGGATATTAATATTGACAATGTAATTACATTTACCGATGTTGATGGAAAGGATTGGTTTTATCCTTATGTTAATGCTGCTTATAATGCAGGATTTATCGTGGGCTGTGATAATAAATTTAATCCAAATGAAAATATTACCCGAGAGCAAATGGCAGTAATTATTGCAAAGGCTTTGAAACTCAACGCTATGAAATCAAATACTGTGTTTAAGGATATAAATTTAGTATCAGCCTGGGCTAAAGCAGATGTTGATACAATTTATACACTTGGATTAATGGTGGGAGATAATAACAAATTCAATCCTAAAGCTTTCGCAACAAGAGAGATGGCAGTAGTTGTAGCTATGAAAGCATTTGATTATAAAAATGGCACAAAATTAGAAAACGGAGAGGTTGAGAAGTACATCGAGGAAACAGGGGAATTGATGCAAAAAACAATTACAGACCCTGTTGTAGCCAGTGTAGGCGGTGAGTGGACAGTTTTATCTCTTGCCCGCTCTGGCATCAATGTTCCGGAGAGCTATAATGCTAAATACTACACAAATGTAGAAAAAAAGCTGAAGGAGACATCAGGAAAGCTCCATAATGTTAAATATACAGAGTATGACAGAGTAATTTTAGCTTTAGGCTCTATTGGGAAAGATGTTACAAATGTTGCAGGGTATGACTTGACAAAGCCTCTTGCAGATTTTAACACAGTAATCAAACAAGGGTTAAATGGACCAATTTGGGCGTTGATTGCACTGGATAGCAAGGCGTATCAAATTCCCATTGACAAAGATGTTGCAGTTCAGACCACAAGAGAGATGCTTGTTGACTATATTTTGTCAAAAGAGCTTAATGGAGGTGGTTGGTCTTTAACATCAGAGGCACCTGCTGATACAGATATTACAGCAATGGCTCTGCAAGCACTTTCGAAATACCAGGATAAAGAGGATGTAAAGGCTGCTATCAATCGGGCGCTAAATTATCTGTCAACAACACAGCAGAAGGATGGTAGCTTTAAAAGCACATGGGGAGATGAGATAAGCAGTGAAAGCGTTGCTCAGGTTATAGTAGCTCTTACGACACTGGATATTGACCCTAAAACAGATAAAAGGTTTATAAAAAATGGGAATGACACAATAACCGCTTTGCTGGCATTTTATGTAGGAGGTGGGGGCTTTAAGCATACATTAGATGGAGAACTGGACGCTATGGCTACTGATCAAGGCATGTATGCTCTTGTAGCCTATAATAGGTTTATAAATGGACAAAAACAGCTTTATGACATGACAGATATAAAAAAGTAATTGGTTTATAGAGTAAGGCGTGAATACAATAATATAGCTAAGCAAGGGTAAGAATTTTATCCTTGCTTAGACATTTAAGGTGGAATAAGCAGATGAGAAATAAAAAGCTATGGTTGGCAGCTATATTGATAATAAGTCTGTTGGCTATAACCTTCATATGTGGTGGGAACTATAATGGAGGCTCAACAGGGTATGAAGAAAGCAGCACTGAAACTCAGGCTGTAAATAATACAGCTTCCTCTCAAACGACAGAGGCACAGCAAAATGAAGAATATAATGTGCAAGCCAGCGCAAACGCAGGAAAATTCGATGAAATTGTATCTGGTACAGGAACAAAAGAGACAACAAAAGTGTTGGCGGACAAATCGGCAGAAGTGAAAAAATCAGCAACTGGAACAGATAAAGTGCAGGAAACAGAGGTGATAAAAATACAGGAGGTAGAACCTTCGCAAAAGGTAAATGATGCTGCCTCAGCAAAATCAAAAGAAAGCAAACCGGAAAAAACGTCCTCCAATCAAGAAGATAAAAAGGATAAATATCTTACCGATCCAGTGCCGGAGGGAAAACCAAAACCTGTTGAATGGCAGGAAACAACAATAAACAAAGACAAAATATTAAGCTGCACATTGTCGGTAACCTGTAAAACCATATTGGATAATATGAATAAATTCAATAAGGATAAGCTTGAAGTACTACCGGAGGACGGTATCATTTTTAAAACCCAAGTAGTAACCTTTACTGAGGGAGAGTCTGTGTTTGATGTATTGCTAAGGGAGATGAAAAAAAATAAAATTCATATGGAGTTTGAGATGACGCCAATCTACAACAGCAACTATATTGAGGGTATTCACAATTTATATGAGTTTGACTGTGGAGAGCTTAGTGGGTGGATGTATAAGGTGAACGGATGGTTTCCAAATTACGGCTGCAGCCGATATATGCTTAAGGATGGAGATGTAATTGAATGGATTTATACCTGTGATTTAGGACGTGATATCGGCGGAGGCATGGCAGTAGGAGGAGAAGGATAATGAAGGATATATTCTCAACTTTCCATCCTATTGTGAATTTTATGTATTTTACAGCAGTGATATTGTTTGGTATGTTTTTTATGCATCCAATATTTTTGGGCATAGCCTTATTAAGTGCCTTTACATATTCAGTTATGCTGAAAGGGAAAGGCGCAGTTAAATTTAATGTTCTTTATATGCTGCCCATGCTAGTATTTATGGCATTACTCAATCCGGCATTTAACCATCAGGGTGTTACAATTATTTTCTATCTGAAAAATGGGAATCCAATTACTCTCGAATCCGTCATTTATGGTGTAGCAGCAGCGTGCATGTTTATTACGGTAATCTTATGGTTTTCATGCTATAACTCAGTGATGACCTCTGATAAATTCATTTATTTATTTGGTAAAATCATACCGGCATTATCGTTGATTTTTTCTATGGTGCTTCGTTTTGTGCCTAGATACATATATCAAATAAAGGTGATCTCAAATGCTCAAAAATGTATAGGAAGAGATATTTCGCAGGGCAGCATAATAAAAAGGGCGCAAAATGGGATTAAAATTCTTTCCATAATGACTACATGGGCTCTGGAAAACGCTATAGAAACTGCGGATTCTATGAAGTCCAGAGGTTATGGTCTGCCGAAACGCACCAGCTTTTCATTGTTTCGGTTTGACAACCGTGATAAAGTAGCATTTATTACGGTTGTTGGATTAATTGTTATTATGTTGGTTGGAGCTGCATTAGGACAAAACACAATGCGTTTTTTTCCGTCAATAAAGGCAGTGAATATTTCACTATTTAGTGTAAGTATTTATGTTGCTTATTTTATATTATGCATGTTGCCGGTTTTTATAAATATCATGGAGGTAATCAAGTGGAAATATATAAAATCAAAGATCTGAATTTTACATATCCCCAAAAAGATAAGGCAGTTCTTTCAAATATTAACCTTTCCATAGATAGTGGGGAATTTGTTACCGTATGTGGTAGGTCAGGTTGTGGGAAAACGACACTGCTAAGGCATTTAAAAACTATTCTTACACCATATGGCAAGCGCAAAGGAGAAATTTATTTTTGTAATCAACCTATAGAAGACGTTGACCAACGCACCCAGACCTCTCAAATCGGATATGTACTTCAGAGCCCCGACAATCAAATCGTCACAGATAAAGTATGGCATGAGCTGGCTTTTGGGCTGGAGAGCCTGGGCTATGACACGAAAACCATTCGTTTGCGTGTAGCCGAAATGGCAAGTTTTTTTGGAATACAAAATTGGTTTCATAAAAATGTTTCAGAGCTTTCAGGAGGGCAGAAGCAGCTATTAAATTTGGCTTCCATTATGGCTATGCAGCCGGCTGTATTAATTCTTGATGAGCCTACATCCCAATTGGATCCTATTGCGGCTATGGATTTTATAGAAACAGTAAAAAAAATAAACAGGGAATTAGGAACAACAGTTATTATGACAGAGCATCGATTAGAAGAAATAATCCCCATGTCCGACCGGATTGTTGTTATGGAGGAAGGCAATATTATTGCAGATGATTCACCGCAAAAAGTAGGAGAACTTTTAAGTACAATGGAGCATCCCATGTTTATTGCAATGACTTCACCTATGCAGATTTATTCCAATGTAAAGAATGATCTTCCTTGTCCTGTAACGGTTAAAGATGGACGTAAATGGCTGGATACATTCATTGGAAGCAATTGTGCAAAAAAAGAGAATAATGTGAAGACCAACGTGGTTCAAAACACATCCGCTTCAAAAGACATAGTAATCAAACTTAAGGATGTATATTTTAAGTATGAAAAAAACATGCCGGATGTAGTAAAGGATTTATCATTAGAAGTAGGAAAAGGACAGTTTTATTGTATTGTAGGAGGGAATGGCACAGGCAAAACAACTACCCTGTCTCTTATCAGCGGGATAAATAAACCCTATAGAGGAAAAGTACTGATTGGGGGAAAAAGTCTTGAAAAAATGAATGTAAAGGAAAGATTTAAGAACAATCTGGGAGTTCTGCCGCAAAATCCGCAGGCAATATTTGTGAAGAAGACAGTGGAATTAGATTTATATGAAATACTGTCAGATGCAAAACTATCTAATGAGGAAAAGACAAAAAAAGTCAAAGCAGTTGTCGAGGAAACAGAACTGGAAGGATTGCTATCCATGCATCCATATGACTTGAGCGGAGGAGAGCAGCAAAGAGCAGCCCTCGCTAAGCTACTCTTGCTGGAGCCTCAAATACTGCTCCTTGATGAGCCGACTAAAGGACTGGATGGGTATTTCAAGGAAAGGCTGGCAGGGCTTCTTAAAAAACTGACTGAAAAAGGAGTGACCATTGTTATGGTATCTCATGATATAGAGTTCTGTGCAAAACATGCAGAGGTCTGTGCAATGTTCTTTGATGGAAGCATAATAACGGCTAACACTGCAAAAGCATTCTTTTCGGGAAACAGCTTTTATACAACTGCGGCAAACCGTATGGCGAGGCATATATCTTGTGATGCAGTAACAGTAGAGGATGTGATTAAGCTATGTCAGAAAATAAGTTAGCAGACAATCGTATAAGCCGGCGTACATTATTGTCAGCTGTACTTATAATAGTTATCATTCCGGCTACAATTCTATTTGGAGTGTTTTTTCTAAATGACCGGAAATATTATTTTATCAGCCTTTTAATAGTAATTTACACCATGATTCCTTTCTTAATGGTATTTGAAAATAGAAAGCCTCAGGCAAGAGAGTTAATTGTTATCGCAGTGCTATCGGCCATTGCTGTTGCAGGACGTGCAGCATTTTTTATGGTACCTCAGTTTAAACCTGTTGTTGCCATTGTTATTATTGCAGGTGTATGCTTTGGCGCAGAGTCAGGTTTTCTTGTTGGGGCGGTTACAGGATTTGTCTCTAATTTTTTCTTTGGTCAGGGGCCTTGGACACCATGGCAAATGTTTTGCTTCGGAATAATCGGATTTTTGGCAGGTATTCTTTATAGAAAAGGAATTCTTAAAAAAGTAAAGTTATCTTTATGTGTTTTTGGAGGACTGACAACCTTTCTTGTTTATGGAGGTATTATTAATTTAGGTTCTCTTTTAATGTTTACGTCTAAATTTTCATGGAAGGCCTTGCTTGCTACTTATATCTCAGGCTTTTGGTTTGATATGGTGCATGCTGTTGCTACTGTTTTTTTCTTGTATTTTATTTCACAGCCTATGATTGAAAAACTGGACAGAATTAAAATAAAGTATGGATTTGTCTCTCAATGATTCCGAATGAAGCACCGCCTACGCAGAAGGGCTCTGTAGGTCCGATTCTTCGATGACGCAAATGGCAAACGTTACCTGAAATTCGGCGGAAAGACGCACT
>JAEZNF010000340.1 GCA_023441845.1 Bacillota bacterium
AAAAAGGGATGCTTGAAAATGTAACGACACTTTTTATATATCGAAAGTCCTGCTGGATTTTTCGGAATAAATCAAGGTATAGAGTTCGTTATTTTTAATAAAAGATTCGAGACCCACTTGCCTTTTGCACTAAAAAAGAGCTGTCCAAAAAATATCCGACAGTCCTTTTTTAGTTGCAAAATTTATAAGCCGGGTTTACCTACATTTTCATTTCCATCAAGTCCGGATTCAGCATTCCGAAAATCATTGCAATATGGGCAACTACCAGAAAAGTTCCCACAAAAGTTGCGTGGATCTTCAACTTTCCAACCTCATCACGTTTTTTAGCTATCAAACCCAATTCAAGCAAAGCCATGCCAAGAAGTGGTATTATACCCGAGAGATACAATCCAACCGCTATCACATCTGCCGGTCCTCGCCAGCCTCCTGAAAAAGTCAAAGGAACTACCGCGTTGAAGAAGAGATAGATAAAAATTCCGGTAAAATAAACTCCTACGGTAATTCCCGCAATTTTATTCAGCTTTCTCCATACACTATTCAAATTTCTGCTGAAAAGTACTGCCAATTCGGTCACCGCTATGGTTTCTGCAAGAATAACCGGTATTGCCATAAAAATTATTAAATTCCAGGGTTGGTTTGTTGCCAACAATTCCATGTAATGCGTCATAGTATTCATATTGTTTTGACCTCCTTTATTATTGAAATTAGAATAACCCAATAATGTGAATTTTTTATGAAGATTAAACAATAGTCTTCATAAAAAAAATTTAAGAAACACTCCTAAAGAATGCCACTATAAAATTCCTTAAAAATCGGGACATACATAAGAACATAATGGACAAAATAATATAGAACATATTTAAAGGTGGTGTGAATAATGGGAAACTCTAATGCTCCAAAAATGGAGGTTAAATGTGGTGTTGATAACTGTCAATACAACAAAAGCTATCTGTGCCATGCCGATTCTATAGAAGTAAACACACTGGGAGACGGTAAAGCCCAAACAAGTGACGGTACATCCTGCATTACATTTAAAAACGGTAAATAACTAAAAAACGCCCCATCTAAGCGGGCGTTTTTTAGTAGCGGCCATTTCCCGAAGTGAAATCAGGCAAAAGGCGAGTGGCCTCGAGCCTTTTATTAATGCTCAAACTTTGGCAGCGATATTATAAATTCAGTACCTTCATTTACTTTGCTCCGGACTTCTATATGTCCTTTGTGTGCTTCAACAATGGCCTTTACAATAGTAAGTCCGATACCCGAACCGCCTGTTAACCTGTTCCGGGACTTGTCCGCCCTGTAGAACCTCTCAAAAACAAACGGCAAATCCTCTTCCGGAATACCGGGACCATTATCTTTCACACTGATTCCGGTTATACCTCCGGTACCTTTAACGGTTATATTGACAAATCCGCCTTCGGGTGTATACTTTAATGCATTTGATACAAGATTAACAACAACCTGGCTTATTTTATCCTTGTCCAGCCAAACCTCTTCATACACATCCTCAAAAGCTATTTCAACACCTTTATTTTTAAACTGCGGCTCAAAGTTGCAAATAATCCGCCCAATCAGCTCCGATATATCAAATTTGGATTTATTTAAAACAAGATTTTCACTCTCGTATTTTACCAACCTTTCGAGGTCTCCAACCATATTATTTATCCTGGTTATTTCCTCATGACAGCTTTTGAGTCTGCCTGCATCGGGCTCCCAAATACCGTCTATCATTGCTTCCATATGACTTTGCAAAGTTGCAAGAGGTGTTCTTAGTTCGTGCGCTACATCAGCACTCATCTTTTTTCGTAACAACTCCTGTTTTTCAAGATTTTCAGCCAGGTTGTTAATTGTTTCCGTTAATTGGCATATTTCATTTGTTGTCGATTTTTCCGTTATTCTTTCTGAAAAGTACCCTTTTGAAATTGCCTGTGCACTTTTAATAACTCTGGAAATGGGCGAACTCAGCCTTTTTGCCATTATGCTTCCTAAAACCAGTGAAAAAAAGAATGAAAAAACACCTACCGCAATAAGAAGCTTGTTTAAAGTGCTTATAAAGGCCAGGTCATTATCACTTAAATAATAAGGACCATATGAACCAATCTCTACCACCCCAACCCTGGTGTTATTATATTCTACAGGATAAGGAACTTCCGTATAATTCCCTTTAGTATAAGGATAACGACTGCTCATGTTTTGAGCCATATGCTCTATGATCCTCTGGCACATGCCGTTGTTATGAACCGCCGCATCCCAGATTACCTTACCGTTTATCTCCTTCACTTTAATTATCATTCCATTTTCCAGTGCACTGACACCAATAGTACCAATCATATCAATATTCCATTTTTCCTCTTCCTGATACTGCTTGCTTATTGATGTGACAACTTCCCTGTATTTTTGTTCCTGATTTTGTCTGACATATTCCCTGAAGTGCTTTTCAAGGAACATATTGGTTATAGCCATTATAAGTGCTACGCTTAGCAGTGCAACAAGTATATAAGAAAGAGAAAGCTTTGTTCTCAAACTTTGTTTCACAAAAGTTCCCCCCTTTCAATAATTCTTCTAAAACGCTGCCTGTCCTACTTTCCGCCGAATCGATACCCAATGCCGTGAACAGTTAAAATAT
>JAEZNF010000369.1 GCA_023441845.1 Bacillota bacterium
ATATCGGATAGTCTGCGGAACTTTTTGCCGGAAAAAAAGTCATCAAAACACTGCAAATAAAAACACCTAACCATACCTTTCTAAAACTTTTTTTCATACTAAACACCCCTTCTTTCTTAAAAAATAAAATTTGCATTTTTTATTTATATAAATTCTTATATAAGCCGCTATCAATAAAGTCGATTTTTATACCAAAACATTCTTTATCTATTTTATTTTTCGTAGCACCTACATTTTTTAAGTTAGGAATTTTAATTTTTTTATTACTCAAAAGTAACTATAGTAAAATTACATAATAAGATAATTTTTATTCTGCCGGACAAATAAATTACTGTTTCAAAATTCCTTTATACTCTGTCATGGCAAAAACAAATCTCCTTATTGGAGTAAGATCCTTTTAACAAAGAATAAACATATTTTGACAGTTACATTCTCATATTATTCAAATTGCAGTTGTTAAGTAAATCAATCCAAATTCTCAAGTAATATTCCAAAATAAAATTACAAACAGCTCTATAAATAAAAGAAAATGCTACAATGTGCTTTTTATTTTGTTAATATTTTTTCTGCACTGAATATTTTTATTATAATTATAGTTAAGGAAAAAGTAAACATTAAGCAATGATTTATACTTCATTCATCGATGATAAACCTGTTCTCCATGCAAAACTATTGTATGGAGAACAGGTTTATACTGCTTGTCTTTACAGGCCTGGAGGCGTAAGAAGTATCCGGGTACGGTTCATTAACGTACTTCTCTTATTATTTTTTATTTTCGAAGATGAGCCTTTTAATAATTAGACTATTATGATACAAATAACATATACTCACCGGAGTATTACTTTAACCGCTCTCTGACGGGCATAAGCAAGTCCAATTGCATATCCTCAGGTTCGGTATTATCCAGACAGACATGGCTCACATAATTAAGGTGTTCTTCAAGCAGTCCGCACATGTGCTCCTGATCCTGCATATCTCCGGCAAACTCATATTTTTCGCTTACATTCACCCAATCAAAAAGCCATTCCCACTCATTGAAATTTCCGAATGCAATCATATGTGCAGCGTACAGCCCTCCTGCAAAATGCTTTTTTGTGAGGGTGGACGGAACCTCCATATCATCAGGGATTGTCACCCATATTTCATAACCGTGATATCCGGTTTCATCCACGGGATTGGGGTGATTAAAACCATAATGCCTTAAGTCCGGTTTGATTTTGCAAAGGTCGGTGTCCCGTACAAAGCTGTCAATCATTTTATTAACATGGTTCTCAGGGTCATCTCCGATGTAGTGGGCAGCAGCAACGGTTGCAGGCGGCAGATAGATAATTCGAACGTCGTTCAGCTTATTAAGACTTTCCTCTGCTTTTTTTAGTTTATCCATGGTCTTGTCCTCCTTAAAATTGATACTTACAGGAGATAAGGACTCTATGGCAGCCAGAATAGCATCATCCTTTGTTATCAAGCGGTGGATTTGTATATCGGCTGTTTTCTGCAATTCATCGACAAAACGGCTTAAAATACTCTTAATAGTTGACAATGCTGTTATTTCATCATCCAGTTCGTTGATATTCTGCCTCAAAATCTCAATAGCTACAACAGCATCAGGTTTTTGCAGTATTACTTTGATTTGCTTAAGCGGAATCCGCAGCTTACGCAGTATTATTATTTGCCTCAGCCTGGAAATGGCGTTTTCATTATACATACGGTAAGCATAACCTTCCCGCCGGAAGCTGCCTATCAATCCTGTCTGTTCATAATAACGAAGCATTCTTGTAGATATACCGAAGTCTTTTGAAACCTGGCTGATTGTCATTGCTTCCATATTTTCCTGCCTCCTTTCCCAATAAGAATAAACTACAACACGATGTCACAGTCAATAAGAAATTTCAGCTTATAATCTCCAATCCAGCCCCATCAATCCCCCAAGCCTTACCCATCCCTCTTTCGTTTTCCCATTCACGGTATATTCAACCCTGCATATAACAATTTACAACTTTGTTACAACACCGATATAATTCCATTACATTCTGTTTTATATAATAGCATATAAAGATACATACATCTACGAAGGGGGCTACGAATATAAAAACGAAATTATTGATTCTATCGAGCATTATTCTTTTGTTTAACATTATAAGAATTTATCCGGTATTTGCAGGAGATATACCGGAAAGTGCTCTTCATTATGCCGATTGCTGTTTTATCGGTACAGTGCAAAAAGTCGATACATCCATTACTACCATTAAAATTTCGGAAGTGTTGTTTGGTGAATATTCAAGTGATACTGTTGATATCCCCGACTTAAAGTATTCTGACAGCCTTTATAAAACCTCATCTCCCAAAAAAGGTGATTATTGCGCGATAGTAGCAGTAGCATCTCCTGAAGGGTACAAAGTCTATGAAGGTCTAGCAGCAAAGTCGGATTCTCTTAGCAGAAGTAAATTAAAATTAAAAAGCAACCATGAATTTATAATACGCATGAACCATTATATCAACAGCGGACACTATTCAAACGATACTATTAACAGAATAAAAAGCAGGCTTGAATCAAGAGAAGCAAGTACTCCAACCGGTATTACAAATACTCCCGTTAATACCCAGCCCTTTGTTACTGCAAAAGCCACCGTTGGAAATATCACAACTACGGTAAAAACGGACTCCAGCTTATCCGACAAGTATTTATTCATTATTGTTATTAGCTGCGTGCTGTTAGCGGTTGTTGTTTTCACGGTCCTTAGGGCTTTAAAAAACAATAAAAAGTAATTCTTATAATAACCCCAAAAAGTAGCTTTACACAGCCGCTTTTTGGGGTGATATTTTTTCCGGTCTCTACCGAAAATAACTCTTTACTGTTCCCACGATTATTTCATAACCGTTTAAACACCTTAAATCTTATCCAGTTCATCCTTCAAAAGCTTGTTAAGAATCTGAGGATTGCCTTTGCCCCTGCTTTCCTTCATGCACTGGCCAACCAGGAAGCCGATAGCCTTTTCCTTGCCGCTCTTGTAATCTGCAACCGACTGAGGATTGCCCTCAACCACCTTTTTAACTATCGCAACCAGAGCGCCTTCATCATTTACAACCTCAAGTCCTTCTTCCTTAACAATAACAGCCGGGTCCTTACCCGAATCAAACATCTTGTCAAAAACCTTCTTTGCAATAGTGCCGCTTATAGTCCCCTTATCTATTAGGGTTACAAGC
>JAEZNF010000456.1 GCA_023441845.1 Bacillota bacterium
TTTTGAGTCAATCCCCAACTCCTTTAGCATTGGAAATATTATACCATGGGAACTAAAACTATTATTAGCGCCGTCAAAATAATAGTTTTTTCTTTTAAACCCGCAAACATATCCACCAGGCGTACTATGTTGTTCTAACACAAGTACCTTCTTACCCTTTCTTGAAAGGTAATTAGCAGTCGCCATGCCACCAATTCCCGATCCAATGATAATCGCATCATAGTCCTTTTTCTCATTCATCACCTTATTAACCCCCCATCTAAAAATTATTCTGTTTTTTTTTAGAATCCCTTTTCTTTTTTGCCTTTTTGATTATATTAGCTACATCTAGACCAGTTGTTCTTCCACTGGTCATAGCCGATGGAATCCCTCCGTTAAAATATGTCCATTGACCGGTCATAAATAAATTTTTAAATGGTGTGAGATGTCCCATAGAAACCTCTTGATAATTCTTAAAGAAGGCCTTATCCTTAGCACCTGCCCAACCGCAAGATGCACCCTCCCAAGTAGCGGTATATCTTTCATAAGTGATCGGTGTCGCAAGAGACTTGTAAACAATATATTTTCTTACATCAGGCATTATTTTTTCTAGTCTTTGAATAAGAATTTCACTGATTTCATCCTTTAGCTTGTAATACTTCGCACCTCTTTTGCCATTTTCGGTCCTCCAATTATTTTCAAAGTGATAGTTGCCTATTGTGGCCAAAATAAAGCTAGTCTTCCCCGGCTCATTCAAATTATAATCATTATAGCTAGGTATATATGCTGAAAGGTGAACTTTTTTATAATAGTCCGGGTCATTCCGATCTAAAAGGTAATGTGGAATTCCATCATCTAAAAATAACATACTGTTAGGTTTTTTTATAACAGGTAGGTCGTTCACATCAATATTTAAACCAAGGAAGAGGTTCAAAATCGGTTCAGTTACCTCCGCTTTTTTTAACTTCTTAACCAACTTAGCTTCCAGCTTATCCTCACCAATATACTGCAGAAACGTTCTTTTATAATCGGAGTTTGATATATACAGGGGGGCTTTTAAGGCATTACCATCATTAAGTAGAATTTCTGTAACAGTATTGCCATTTGTTATAATCTTTTCAACACTTTTATTATAAAGAATATCTCCACCATTTTCGTTAAAATACTTAACTAGAGGATTAATTAAGCCAACCATCCCGCCTCTTGGGTAATACAGATCACCCGTAAAAGTTTCCCACATAAAAGCTAAATCAACAGTTGCTATTTCAGAATATCCTGTGGCTAAAAGAAATTGCTTTAGTTCTGCATTTTTCTTTATGAATTTTTCAATAGTTTCCTTCTTTGAAATATTCGTATACTTTAATGCAGTATAAAACGTCTTAAAATGGAATATCGGCATAGTAATTTGTGCTAATATTCTTCGGAGTCCTTCCTTATAAGAAGGATGATGATCATATATGGGATTAATAGCTTTCACTATCTTTCTAAGGTGCTCAAAAAACTCCTTTAATTCAGCTTTACTTTCAGGATATACCTTTCCAAGTTCTTCAATCAGAGTTTCTCTGTCATCAATAATAATATTGAGATTAGGTGCAATCATCTGATGATTTACCCTTATCAGGTCTATATCTTCCCATAGTCCGAAGTCTCCATACACTTTCTTAAGAATTTTGAGAAAACTCACACTAGTCGGACCACCGTCAAAATAAAATCCTTTATGCCGAAATTCACAAATACATCCACCCGAGTAATTCATTTGTTCGACAATCAGAACCTTTGAGCCCCTTTGGGCCAGATAGCACCCAGCTGTAAGACCACCTATTCCGCTACCAATAATAATAACATCGTAATTATTTGATTTTACATCACTAATATTCCGAGTTTCCATATTTTCACTCCTCTAAATAACGACCCACTGCTATTGAAGCTGTATTCCCTGCAAATGCATACGAATTTGAAATCGCATAATTAATTTTAACTTCCCTAGATTTGTTGGGTACAAAGTCATAGTCTTCAAATCCTTTGATAGGCGTGCCAAAATTAATAGTTGGCGGGAGGAAATTATCTGTAATACATAATGTTGCAGCCAAGAACTCAACACTGCCCGCAGCACCTAAAGTATGACCTACCATACCTTTTATAGAACTTACCGGAATGTTAACGGCATGTTCACCAAAAAAGGTTAGAAGTGCTTTGGTCTCCATCGCATCGTTAAATTGTGTGCCTGTCCCATGTGCATTTATATATTGAACATCGGTTGCCTCAAGTTTTGCATCCTTCAAGCAACTCTTCATGGCACGTATTGCTCCGCCACCCTTAGGATCAGGTGATGTCATGTGATATGCATCATTAGCAAGGCCATATCCTAAAACTTCTGCAAGTATTGTTGCTCCTCTTTTCTTTGCAGAATCCAAATCTTCAAGAACAAATATTGCTGCTCCTTCTCCAATAATCAATCCGTCTCTTTCTTGCGAGAAGGATCTGGCTTTAGCCGAAGGAGACAAACTTTTTAGACAATTAAACCCATTTACCGATATCCTCGAAATCGGGTCAGCACCGCCACAAATCATAACGTCGGCTCTGCCATAACGTATCATATCCAATGCAGCTCCGATTGAATTTGTTCCTGCTGCACATGCAGTTGAAACTGTTATAAACGGGCCATTGAGATTATACTCTTTAGCAATAGTGCCACTCAGATTAGCACAATTATCCAGATACATAGTATAGTCCGGTAGATTTTCTTCGTTTTCTTCGTTTTCTTCGTTTTCTTCATTTTCAGCAATTAAAAATTTATCTATAGAATCAATTCCACCTAATGATGTAGCAAGACTGATTCCTGCTCTTTGCGAATCAATGGATGAAAAATCAATTTTGGATTGTCCCGTAGCTTCTTTACACGCAATACTTACTATATTTCTTATTCTTAGCTGATTCTTATCCAAGCCATATCTATTACAAGCTTTCTCATAGTCCTCATCTGCTAATTGGGCTGCAAAATTGGTACGATAGTTAGTAGTGTCAAATATAGAAATTTCTTTAACACCATCAACTCCGTTCTTAAGAGCTTCTTTAAACTCTATAGTGTTGGTTGCTACAGAATTTATGCATCCCATTCCGGTTATAACTACTCTTCTCATATATATCCATCCCTTTCGCTTTGCTTAATAGCACAAAATGAATTGAAACCGAACCTTCGCACTTATTTATATTTAAAAATGTGTATTGTCTTGATTCATGTTAAAAACTGTTTACCCCTTAGTTGCGGAATTTTATTCTTCCAAACTTTGTTCTGAAAAAAAGAATTGGATTCAAAATTGTCTTACTATATCAAATATCCAATTTTGAATCCTCAATACTAATGACCCTTTTACTTATACTATAAAACTCAACTAATAATTTTCGAAAGCTACACTATTCAATACCTGTCTTTTCACGGATAAAGTCAGCAATGGTATTGATGGACTGGAATATCATCATGTCATCGTCGCCAATTTCTACATTAAATTCATTTGATAAGGCTACAACTATTTCCAAGCTGTCAATAGAGTCTAATTCCAATCCTTTTAGATCTGAATCCCCTGCTGCCTTTGCCATAGAAATCATTTCAGGTGTAATACCTGCCTCTTCCATCTCGCTTTCAGACATATTTTCGATATTCTTCATATTAAAAATAGGTGCATTGTCATCGATCTCCTCTGGTGTTACCCTCAAACTCAAACGGTCGATTATACATTTTTTGATCCTGTGTTCCAAACTTTGATTGTTTTCCATAAAAATAACCCTCCAAATTGTCTATTTTAATTATATCAATCACCCTTTCAGGTGAAGGCTTCAAATCCACTATTTATAAAATTTTACGATGCGCGGTAATAGCGATAGTCCATAATTTATTACCCCTTCTACACCGGGGAAACTTGCCCAAGCACCAACATGAAAAAGATTGGCGATTGGTGAAGCAATTCTAAATCCATTTAAATATTCAAGGGAACTAACTTCCCAGCCCATGCCCGAACCACAACTATTGTTCGTATAGCGTTTTAGCGTCAATGGAGTGGCAACTCTTTTTTCTTCAATATTCTTAATATAATCTCCCAGTACTATTTCACTGTTTTTAATCAGTGTTTCTGTTATGGAGGATTTTAATTCTATATACTCGGGATCTGAACGATAGGCTCCATCCTCCATCCACTTCGAAAATAAATCCTTTTTGACTAATGCTCGTATATCAACAACTGACTTTCCTTCAGGTGCCAAGAATGGTTGCCAGGTTGAGCGGATATTCATTTTCAAGTGCCATAGCTTCGGGTCGTCCGAGTATAAATCCTCTATTTCATATGTTGGAAGATATACAGTCGGTTCTCCGGTTATTTTACAATGATCAAATTTCTCATTAACACCAAGAAAAATCGAAATGAGTGAATAGCTTTTGTCTCTTGAATTAAGCTTGTTAAGGAAATAGTTATTTACAGCTCCCATAGGCAAATACTTATTATAAACCGTTAATAAATCTATATCTGTAATAACAGCATCTGCTTTAATAAATCTTCCATCCAATAATTTAACACCTGTGACCAAATTGTTTTCCATCGTAATTCCGCTAACCTCGGTATTAGTAGAAATTACAGTTCCCAGCTCTAACAGCCGTGTACCAATCAAATCCATAAACTGTGAAAGAGTAATATCTTTAAGCAGATATGCCTCCTTACTTAAACAACGGTATAAAAACAGTACATATAAATATGCCGGTATATTATCATTAACATTGGCACTTAAGATTGCGATTAAAGCTTTATCGGTAAAAAATGCTTGTAAAAATGGAAGATACTCGAAGTTTTTAAATGGCCTAAAATAGGTAATCCATTCAGGACCACCAAAGGAGCGTATTAAATTAACAAAGTTCCTTATTCCGCTTTCCTCCTTAGGAAAAGCAGAAATCAGTGTTTCTTCAAATTCCTCAAAATCACTTGAAAAAGGAACATTATAATCAGGTGTAATTACCCGCTTGAATTTTTCAAGATAAAAGAATTCAACCTTATCAAGCAGGTTCAATTTCTGCAGCCATGTTCTAAACTTGCCACCTTCATGCAAACCACTCATCCAATCTATAGAGTGAGAGAAAACATATTCTCCTAAATTATAGTCAGTGATATACCCTCCCAAATTAGGATTCTTTTCAACCAAAAGTACTTCAATGCCGTATAGTGCTAACATTCCAGCCATGGTCAATCCACCCAAACCACCGCCAACAATTATACATTGATACTTTTCTTTGATATTAGCATTTTTATATAAGTTACTCATATCGTTATCCTTTTTCCCAAGATTTTTGCTATATACTTATTTTTTAGCTATAATCTGCTCTGCTGCACGTCTTCCTGATAAAACCAACTGCCTCAGCCCCGAACCTAACTCACCCCATTGACCAACTACAAACATATTGTCTAAAGGAAGTTTTGTAGAAAATGGGCTGCGGAAATAGTTTGCAACTGTGTGTGCCCATCCGGTACCTGAGCCTTTATAATTCATGGTAAGCTTTTCAAAACCTAAAGGACTTATTACACGAATAAATACTATTTTTTCCTGTAAGTCTGGTATTAACTTTTCTTCTACTCTTTTAATAAAAGACTTAGTAATGGACTCTTCAAAATCAATGTACTCCTTCGTAATATTCCCATTTAGATAATCCTCCCTGAATGGAAGGAAAGCATCATTGCACAAGTCGGTTTCAATCCTTATAATGCTTTCTCCTTGCGGAGCTAATGTACTATCATAATAGGATGGTATATGGACTTTAAGAATTGCATCCTTTAAAAGCTCGCCACTTTCAATCCTGATATAGTACTCAAAAACATTTTGCTTATCTATGTCATCAGGTAAAATATACATTCGTCCAACATTAAATCCGGATATGTCTAAATTTTTAACTGCCAGATATATGTTGAAGGATGAATGCCCGATTACTCGTTTTTGAACAGTTTTCGTTAGCTTTCCACATGCATCATGCAGTTTAGAACCTTCTTCTAAGTCAATCATACCCAACAAAGATTCCATTGAAATACCATTTACAATATATTTTGTTCTAACCTTCTCTCCACTTTGAAATTGTACGATGTAAGGATGGTTTTTGTCTGTATCCGGTGAGTAAATAATGCTGGTAACTTTCTTTTCTAATGCTACTTGTCCGCCATTATTAACAATGGACTCTCCCAGTGCCAGCGGTAGCTGAAATGATCCTTCCTTTATATAATACATGCCTCTTAACAAGCATTCATTTACAAATCCACCCATTATAAACAATGACGCCGGATCCGCTTGTATTCGAATAGATAAAATATTCTTCAATTCTGTATTATTAAAGAATTTATCTAAAAATGGTCTATAATCTTTGAGGAAATTCTGCATTATAATTTTTGGAGGTAAAAAAGATTTTTGCTTGATGTTTTTTGTACCATCATCATATTCTTTAAGCCAAGCAAAAAAACTATCTATACCGATACTCTCATCTGGGAAACGTTCTTTGAGCAGCTCAATAAATTCCTCAATAGATGCGGGTACAGTTAACGTTTCATTATTTGGAAACACTATATGATCTAAAAGTTTTAACTTTTCGAATTTAACTTTTTCTTGTATTCCCAGTTGCTCTAATAACTCACTAACAGCACCCTTTGGATCACATGATATAACATAAGATATTGCGATGTCAAAAATGTATTCATCCTGTGAAAAATAGCTAAAGTACCCTCCAAGGTGACTCCCTTGCTCTACCAAAAGTGTATCAACACCTTGTCTGCTTGTCATCGCGGCAGTAGTTAAGCATCCAATTCCACTGCCGATTGCAAGGACATCTGTCTTTTCACATAATGGATTATAGAATTGAGACTCTTCTCTTTGTTTGAGTTGTTCAACTTTTTTATTCATCATGTATTCTCCTCGTTTCCTTCGAAGCTGTTGAATATTTTTGAGAAAATTTCTGTATTATCCAAAATATCGTAACAATTCTGATGGCATAATTCAGAACAACAGAAGCAAGATATGCACTTTTTGTAATCGATTTCCGGTAGTTCTTTCAAAGTAATCGCCTGAGCCGGACAATTGACAATACACCTCTTGCATTTATTGCATGCTTCAGGAC
>JAEZNF010000504.1 GCA_023441845.1 Bacillota bacterium
GAGCATCGGAGTAAATCAGTCAAATATCAGTCTGGAACAAGGACGGTTATATCGTATATCCTTTGATGCCAGGTCTACAAGCGACAGAAGTATAAGGGTATCCGTTGAAAATAAGGATTATGATAAATACTTCTCACAGGATTTGGATATAACAACTACAATGAAAAACTATATCATTGATTTTCCAATGAGTGCAACAGAATCCAACTGTACTCTGACATTTTCAATTGGAACTGTCCCCGGTAAAATAGCATCATCAGCCCATGATGTGTATTTTGACAACGTCAGACTGGTTGAAGTTGATGATCTTTACTGTCAAAGTTTTCAGTCAATTGAAGCACCGGTTATCCCCGAACCCCTGGCTGAAGTTGAAAGCCTTATTAATGACAACTTCGATTCGGGTATGAGTTCATGGTCCTTCGGAGCTAATGGCGGTGCCGGTTCGGCTGAGGTAGTAACTAATGATAACAACAAAGAACTTTGTGTAGATGTCACAACAGTTGGAAAAGAAAACTACCAGCCTCAGCTTCAGAAATCAGATCTAACCCTTGAAAACGGAGTAGAATATCAGCTTACATTAAAGGCAAGGGCAACTGTAGCAAGAACTGTAGAGATCACTTTCATTGATCCGGCGAATGGATATCTTTGGCATGGCGGAAGCAAGATTAGCTTAACTGAACAGACTCAAACCTTTACCGTAACTTTCACTGCAAAAGAGAGCACAACTACAGCTGCTTTGCAGATTAACTTCGGTACCATAAAAGACGATCAAAACAATCCTTTGCCGTCAGTAAACTCCAAAATATATATTGATGACATTGTTGTAGTTAAAAAGTAATAGTATTTTTAAGAAGATAAAGAAAGGAAGCCCGGATGAATGAAATTTGTCCTGGCTTCCTTTTTTGTGGTCAAATGATATCATTTATAGAAAACTCATCCTTTCTTTCCTTGTTGTGGAACAGGTTAGAATTATGGTACAATCTTGATATAGACCTATGAAACAACATATGCCGTTATATGTGGCATATTTCAGGAACAAACCGCTATGTATCGGTGAAATGTTTATATATAATAATATATATCATGCAACTGTTTTCTTTGGAGGTATAAAAATTATGAAAAGAAGAGCTTCTAATATGTTAAGTAAAAAAGGCTATAAATTGCTGGCTGGTATTATTCTAATATTTATATTGTCTAACCTGTTTACTTCATGTAATAAAAACACAAATACCGAACCTGATAAAAGCATTGATTCCTCACCTGCAATGATAAAAAATGATAATACCGAGCCAAAAGGATTAGGGGACCTTCCGGCAAAAGACGAAGAGTTGGCTAAGAGAATGGCTTTAAGAGTTTATGGTGCGGATATGCCTACTATAGAGTATGCCTCAGAAAACATAGCAATTATTGCCGATTATTGGGGAATTGCCGTTTATGATATTAAAAACGAGATACTTTGCCGGGTTGTTGATTTGATTTCCATAGACATGTCAGCTACGCAAGGAGATAACCCCAGAGATATACTTGTCAATAAAGAAGGGACACATATAATAATAAAGAGATATTTTAAAGATCCTCAAAACGCTGTTCCAAACTATTTGTATGATATAGAAAAAAACAAACTGGAAGTGACGGAAAAAGAAAACTTTGATAGTTACGCTGATAATATGTTTTCAATTGATGATAATGAGGTTAAAAACTCACTAAAAGGTATAGATTTTGGCGGTTTTCACTATAACGTTGCAAAGATCGGTAGTAATAAGTGGTTAGGACTAAAATATACCTGGGATAAAGTGTATGATATGAGAGCGCTTAAAATTTATGTGTTTGATGATGGAAAAGCTATTGAAAAACAAATTTTTAAAAAATATAATGGTTTGCCCTCCTTTCCAACTGACTCTGAAATAATAAAAAACCATATGGATTTTCTAAAAGGTGGAAAGGTCTATGAGCAAAGTATCGGTTTTGAAGGTTTAACAGAAGAAGAGGTTTTGCATAAATTTAAGCAGAGTACCGACTGGAAGTTTATTGAAACAGATAAAGAAATAGATAAGTATAAAAAAATAATCAATGGTTATGAAGTTTTAATTGGAATTTCAGCAACAACTGATAAAAAGAAGAATGAAACCTGTCTTTGGGTTAAAGTATATTGATGTGTTTAGACATCCTGATTCAGCACCGCCTTCTCCAATTTTTTCAGTAATTCTATATCAATTATCTGTTGCTTTACCAATCAGATTCATAAAACATCAACTCTATATGGATAATAACAATCTATCTGGTACTTTTGGACATAATTCATTCCTAGAAATGCACTTCATATTTATTTGCTGCTTAATAAAATAAATTTCCGGAAATTTATTCCGTTAAGCGGCAGTGTTCATGGCAGCAATGCCTTAAGAAATATAGTTTAACACATAAACAGTAATAAGCCGTCATATATATATATAAGAATTTCCTTTAAGGTATGGATAAACTGCTTTAAAGCATCTTATCCTGTAAAGGTTAATATGACAGATAGCGAATTTGTATTGACAAGCTCACTTATAGGGCTTGATAACACAGGAAAACAAACAGCCGGCAGCGTTTTTAAAACATCTCTTCTTCTGCCGGAAAACCAACCGGAAATTTACGCAATTAAAAAAATACATGCCGTTATAGTCCAGAAAGAGCTTTCCATATCGAATGACTCAATTGTTTTTGACGGAAAGCTGAAGCTTGAGAT
>JAEZNF010000619.1 GCA_023441845.1 Bacillota bacterium
TAATGCTGCTTCCGCTCATAATACTAGTCTATTTTATATACTCCTATTTTACAAAAAATGTTCTAGCTGAAAAGAAGGATTTTAACCATTATGTAGCCAATGACATAGCTTATTCGGTCAGTGCTATTATCTCCAATATCAATGATATATCAATATCAACCATATCAGATAAAGCAATACATAATTTTTTAACAACAGACATAGATATTAACGATCCTGCATATTTGAGAATATATTTAAATGCAGATACAGCACTGCAGGAGTTATCCTTGCAGGAATCCCTTGTTCGGGATATCTATATTCTCACAGATAATAAACGGACTCTTCGTACCGGTGTCAATATTACAGGCACTTCCTTTACAGAGGAAGAAATTAAAAAAATGGATGAAAGTACAGGAGGCTGGTTCTGGAGTTATGGTGCGGGAAAGCTTTCGATGTACAGAGCGATCCGCAATATCGAAAATTTTGACGAGCATATTGCTTATTCAAAAATAGTTATAAATACAGACGCATTTTATAAGCAGTTTGAATCGGATAATATTTCAGATGACATGAGCTTTGCTTTGCTTGATACAGAAGGAAACATTCTTCTGCATAATCTTAAGGAACCCTCCCTTTGGCTGGTTGATAAGATATCTCACAATCCTGCTCTTTTAGAGAAGTACAATTCCAGGAGTTTTCTTGTTTCAGATGAAAGCCTTGCCTATACTATATTTCCACAGGCACTGCGGAAAAAGAATACGTATTTGGTTGCATTTGCAGTTGATAGAACAATGGAATATCATAAACTCCTCTATACAATTATAATATTTCTTATAGCACTTTTTTTTGTACTTGCCGCCAGTCAGACACTGATATACAACCATTTTTTCATTAAGCCGATAACAGTTCTTGGAAATCTAATGAAATCAATAGAAGCCGAGGATTTCTCTGCACGATTTAAAATGAAAGTGAGCAGTGAAATAGAAGTATTAACAGATAAATTCAATATGATGTCAAGTAAGCTCCAATTTCTATATGATGAGGTCTATAAAAACAACTTGAAGCTGAAAGAGGCTGAGATTAAGAGTCTGCAATCTGAAATCAATCCACATTTTCTGTATAATGTTCTCGATTCCATATGTTGGATGATTAAGCTAAATCAGACAAACAATGCCATACAAATGGTACAGAAGCTGTCTGCACTTTTCCGTCTGTCTCTATACCGTACATCCGACGGATTAATATTGTTTGAAGAAGAGTTGGAGCATGCTAAATGTTATATTGGCATACAGCAGCTTCGTTTTGTGAAAATCAAATTTACGCTGGATATTCAGGAAGGGTTGGGGAATATTTATGTAATGAAACTGATATTACAGCCTATACTTGAAAATGCAATCAAGCACGGCCTTTCTCCTATTGGCGGTGAGGGAGAAATAATGCTAGCCGTATATACGCAGGATGAAGATATTATATATTATATATATGATACTGGAGTTGGCGTGGATATGGAAAAGGTTCAGAGAATTTTGGAGGAAGACAATATTACAGTTGGAACAGAGGGATTGGCGTTAAATAATGTTAATGAACGGCTCAAATTAAGGTTTGGGAAAAGCTATGGTGTTTCATGCCATTCTCCTTCTGGTGGAGGAAGCGTTTTTATAGTAAAGCAGCCCATTATGTATAAAAAGGAGCAAGGTAATGATTAAGCTTTTCATTGTAGATGATGAGTTTGTTGTGCGTCAGGGTATCCGCCAGGCAATCAACTGGGATGAATTTGGTGTTTATGTTGTTGGTGACGCAGATAATGCTAAAGACGCTATAAAGCAAGCAAATAAGCTACACCCTGACATAATTCTGTGTGATATCAGACTGCCGGGGGAAGACGGATTTTCCATCATACACACTTTAAAGGAAACAATGCCGGATGTTCAGTTTATTCTTATAAGCGGATATACGGATCAGGAATACATGCTTAATGCAATTCGTTATGGCGTTTGTGATTATCTGCTTAAACCGCTGAACATGGCTGAAATTCACAAGGCTGTTTTAAAGGTATGCCGCCAGATCCATAATCGTAGAGATGAGGAACAAATCATTCTTGAACGCAACAAATTTCTGCTTGATAATCTCGATACTCTAAGAACTCATTTTATTGAAACGCTTTTGCATAAAAGCATTACTCCTGAGCAGCTCAAACAAAATATTCTATCCCTAAGCCTGTCGCTCCAGGGACCTAACTATATGCTTTTGCTTGCAAAAGGAAACATTGAAAATATACATGAGCTGATTCAGGACTTTGCATTTATTTTTAGAGAATATTCACCAATCATATCAACGCTTCAAAAGTATAATAGCTTGGTAGCTGTGATTCTGAATGTTGTAAAGCAGCCTGATACTCTAAAATTAGATTTTATCACAAAAACATTTCTTTCAAATTCTGAAAGCCTGAAGGGAGTTGTAGCGGTTTCTCCATTGTGTAAATCTCCGCTGGATTTGAAGTCATATTTGCCGGCATTAATTGATTCAATCGAACGTGGATTTTGGTATTCCATGGGACAATTTTGCTTTTTGGACAGAGAAACCTTTTCTTCATTTCCCAAAGATAGTATACACACGATAGAGCAACAGCTTATTAACTCTATCAAGGAAGGAAAATCTGATAATATTATTATGCAGCAGTTTGATGAGCTTATGTCTGTAATAAGAGATGCCCGACCAGCTTTGCCCGTTTTTAAAGAGGAAATGAGTTATCTGTTTCAAGCTATTCATGGAGTACTAGGAATGGAAAATCGTGATGACAGATATGTCTGCTCTTCTGAATCTGAAGCACGGCAGCAATTCAACAAATTATGTAATTTACCAAGTATTTTGCATAACAAGTATGGAAGCGGTCTGGCAGGGAAGGCACTGCAATATATTGGTCA
>JAEZNF010000008.1 GCA_023441845.1 Bacillota bacterium
GCTTATAACAATTGCTTTTCCGGGAGCATTTTTATCTTCTATAGAAAAATCTCCATTCGTGTACTTTCCAAGAATTAACTGTAAATATCCGAATTCATAAGAATCCAAATATCCTACCATTTTATCCTTATTAAATACTGCCGCACCTACAATTTCCCTTTTTATAGACCCTTCCCTTGCAAGTTCTCCGGGTAAGTAACCCTTTTCAGCCACACCTTGTGATCTTTTACCACTTTGGAGAAGTCTGATAAAATCATTCACACCACCATATGTTGCAATGGGCTGTCCATAATCAGTACACATCGTTCTGTAAAATGTCAAAAACCTTTCCCTTGGAAAGCTATTTGAGTAATATGACTGCTGAATAATAAGCTCTATTGATTTTGCAATGCTGCTTCCGATGTTAGTAATATTTTCTTTTATAAAATTTTCAGCGCTTCCCTTTGAAACAATAACATTCATGGTACCTCGGTTTTCATAATACCTTTCCAATGGTGTTACAATATCATTTACTCCCTCTCTCGCAAACTCTTCAGATATAATCAGCACTTTCACATGCATAAGAGACACTCTCCTTGATACTGACATTCCAAACATTTCAAGCCCCTCCAATATAGTTGGGGATTCAATAATATGAATATTACTACCGCCTTCTTGAGTTTTGCTCTTATTATCCTTCGAATCACTGCCGCCTCCGCTTTTATAGTTTGGGTATTCTATAGTAAATCTTATCCTGTCGGTTGATCCTTTATCTATTCCAATAGCAAGCGCATAGACTTCATCATCAATCTCACGCGCATCATAGCATGATGTAAAAGTACAGCATATACATATTAGTGTTATCAAAAGGCTAAGTTTCTTTTGCACCAGGCAGGGCTCCTTTCTTTCTTAATATCATTGCGATTAACAGTGTAATACCGGGAAACACAAATATAAGAAACATACTGTATTTACGCAGCGGCTTTACATAGTAAGTTAACAATTCCGAAATGTTCTTTGGCAATATTGCAATCAGAAAACACAGAAATAGAAAAGGAAATATCAACGGTCTATGATTTTTAATTTTGAAAGTCTGAGCATAAATAACAGTTGTAAGGTAAAAACCGTTTGATACAAAAATAAAAGTTGAAATTATCCATATAAACAGGAAAATTGATTCCATCCTTTGGAAAAACCTATTATAGTATATCGATCTGGATAATTCAAACAATCCCGACAGATTATCACTGCCGACTGTATATGTAAAAAGCATCAGATAGCACGCTGTTGAAATACTGAATATTGCTCCGGTTATTAGTATGCTAACAGTACCTGCTTTCTTGATGTTTTTGATTCCGTGCATAAAATTTATATATACACCCAAAGTTGCTACTTCTATATAGGCCGAGCTTCTTAAAATTCCTGTAACTATTGAATTTTTAACACCATATCCTCCAATGGGCTTCAAAAAGTTTATATCGTAACTGGGATAAGCAAGAACAAGTATGACCAGTATCCCTAATATAATAGGCACAAAACATAAAGAACAAATCCTTATCAGGACTTCCAGCCCAAAGTAAGATATTAATGCAGCCAGCAGCAAAAACGTACCGAGAATCATACTGATAGGTGTATTTGGAAGATTATATACCTTTATCATTCCAACAAATTCCCTGATTGCAGAAGCTGAGTAGAATAACGTAAACAGTACTAAAATAATATTTATAAACTTGCCAACGTATTTCCCAAATACTATCTCAGCTATATCTCCGATATTTTTACCGGGAAATCTTTTTAGAAGAATACAAAACAAATAGAAGAAGAATAGGCTTGTAACACAAGAAATGAGTGTAATATACCATGCTGCTGTGCCTCCTGTTTCGCATATTCCCGCCAAGCTTGTATAAAAAACTTTATTTATCATTGCAATACATATCAAACAAATAGTCCCATATAATCCTATATTTTCTCTACTATTCATTTCCGCCATCCTTCTCTTGTGACAAATCGGGCACTTCAGCATCTTTTAAAGTCCATCCTCTGGATATTTTAGGCTGTATGCGTTCATTTTGTGCATTTATTTCATCAGGACGAAGCTCCTGTTTCCATATCGGCCATAATATAATAGAGTCTTTTCTTCTCCTTATTTTTGGTGCGTATGATGCAAACATCGGGACACCAAAAGATTTTACATTTAAGAATACAGCCAGTGTACCTAAAATTCCAAGGGATATACCATAAAAGCCCAGCACGGCACCCATAAAAATAAACCCTATTCTTAATATTCTTGCCGTAAAGGCAAGACTGTAATCAGGAATAGCAAAATTTCCAAGCCCCGTTAACGAGACGATTATAATCAATACCGGACTTACCAGATTTGCCTGTACCGCTGCCTGCCCTAAAATAAGCGCCCCAATAATACCTATTGTATTTCCTATTATCCCGGGTACACGTATACCGGCTTCCCTTATCAGTTCAAAAGACATCTCCATCAACAGTACTTCTACAATGGTCGGAAAAGGAACATTTTCTCTGGCCTCCGCAATTGCGATAAGAAGGTCTGTCGGTATCATTTCTCTATGGAAATTGGTAATAGCAACATATAAACCCGGAAGCAGAATACTGATAAAGAGTGCAGCAATTCTAATAAGCCTGATGAGAGTGGCATACTGCCATCTAAGAGATGAATCCTCAGGACTATGCAATAAAGAAAAAATAGTAACAGGGACAATTAATGCAAACGGAGAACCTTCTGCAATAATTACCACTCTTCCCTCAAAAATATTTGATGATGCCCTATCAGGTCTTTCGGTAGAAAGAACAGTAGGCAAAATCGACATGGGACTGTCTTCAATGAACTGCTCAAGCATTCCGCTGCCTGCAATATAATCGGCTTTTAAACTATTGATCCTTCTTTTAACCTCTTGGACTATTGCCGGGTTAACAATGCCATTTAAATACATAATTGCACACAGATTGTTGTTTTGACCGCCTATAGGCAGGATTTCCGTCGTTAAATCCTTGTTTTTGACGATTTTTCTTATGAGCGTAATATTTGTACGCAGGTTTTCATTGAACGCCTCCTGTGACCCTTTCACAACCCCTTCAATCTGTGGCTTGTCTACCGCCCTTTTTTCATACCCTTTGGTTTCACAGGAAATATAGTACTCACATCCGTCAACATAAAGGCATGTGTTACCCGACAGTATTTCTTTTACTATATCTTCCGGCAGTGTCAGCTTTTTTAGTTGGTTTGTTTCAATTACGCTTGTCAGCAAGTTGTATAATTGGTTGCTTTCCATAGTGGTATCAAAGTTATTTTCATCCACGAGCGGCCTTAAAATAAAGCTATTTATTACTGTCCTGTCAACCATTCCATCAATATACGCAATAAAGGCTTTATGCTTTTTTGCAACAGCAAATTCCCGAAAAACAATATCTTTGTTTGTAGGATAATTGAATTGCTTCTTAATACAATCCATATTTATTTCAATATTATCGGAAATTGTGCTTTCTTTAATTGATTTCGATGTTTTCTTATTGAGCTTTTTATATTGTCCGACAGGTATCGGTGTTTTTATACTTCTGGTATCACAGAATTTCTTTTTGCTCGTACTGTTTTGCCGGCCCTGATCCTGCCACTGTCCATGATGGCCTTCATTTATTTCAGGCAAGTAAAACTCTTTTACTTTTTTTGTTTCTTTATACGTAATCAATGATATTAATTTTAAAAATACATTTCCTTTGCGCTTCATAAGAACCCTCTTCGGTTAATTTGTATTATATATTTTGTAATAAAAACTCAGCATCATCAAGACCCCTTGCTTTTTGCCGGATTTCTCTTTGAGAAATGTCCGATATTCAAAATACCCTTTTTAGCATCTACATGTATTATTTCTCTCTTTTCAGAAATCTATCCAATATCTTAATTTATTTACTCACTTTCCCGGTTTTATTTAAAGCAAGCTTCTTACGAAATAAGAATCAGATCCACTGAGGTCCGGAATGTATAGGCAAGAAACAACAATGAAACCCAATAACCGGCCCAGGTCGTATAGATATGTATTGAATCGAAGCAGAATAGCCAATCACTAGCCTTTAGCCGCTCTTCTTCCTAAGAAATTGCCGCTAATAAAAAAGTGCCCGGAACTCATAAAGCCGGGCACTTTTTGTTATATTCACCTTATTGGAGGCTATTTTGGGCCATTTGTATCATTCTTTTTACCATCTGGCCTCCTATGGGACCTCCCTCAGATCCGTTTACTTTTGACGAAACGTCACCCTTATAATGGTCGTTGTTTTCCTTAACATATTGCAAGTGCCCTATTTCTTTGGCACACTCCATCTTAAAATTTGTTAATGCAGCTCTGCTTTCAGGTACCAACGGCGTTTTAGGTCTTGACATAAAATTCACCTTCCTAAAATTTATTTATATCAATATTGTTTACATATTATTTTTTTTATTACGTATTAAATAATAGTAAAAATAGAAAAAATAAAAAAGGATTCATTTTAAAATAATATATTAAACATATCGGAGGCATCTATGAAAAACGATAAGGAAAAGTCCCGCGAACTTCTTGATTTTTTTGTAAAGCTTGACCGAGCAATTTTTTTAGATAAGGATCATAAAGCTTATGCAAAGTGTGACAGTGCTCTTTCCATAGGCTATGAACAGACTATCTCCCAGCCAAGCCTGGTCTACAGGATGACCCTCGAATTGGATATAGAAGAAAGCTCAAAGGTACTGGAAATAGGCACCGGTTCAGGATACCAGACAGCATTTCTTGCACAGTTTGCTCAGAAAGTCTATACTGTAGAGCGAATTGAGGAACTATCAAGGAAGGCCCAGAAAAGACTTTTGGATTTGGGATATACCAATATAAACTTCAAGATAAGCAACGGCAGTGATGGATGGGCTGAATTTTCCCCGTATGACAGGATTATTGTCACAGCCGCTGCAAGTGCCGTTCCAAAGGCCTTAATAGAACAGCTTAAGCCTGACGGAAAAATGATTATACCTGTAGGTGAAAAGGAAGTTCAGAAGCTTCTGCTTATTAAAAAAGACAGCGCGGGAAACATACGTATGGAATCACTCGGGAAAGTTGTCTTTGTGGAATTAAAAGGTGATTATGGCTGGAAGCACTAATCTCTTAAACAATAATGGACTTTTTTAGCTTATTTTGTTATAATTCTAACGAACTATTTTTTCTAAGAAGTAATAACAGGACCGCCTTTTAAAGGCCCGTCTTTAAATTAAATTTAGGAGGCTAAAAGTATGCAGAGAATTAAATTTGATTATTCGAAAGCCGGTAATTTTATAAGTGCCGATGAGGTTTCTTATCTTGAAAGCTATGTAAAATCAGCTCACGATATGCTTCATAATAAAACAGGCGCCGGTAATGACTACGTTGGGTGGGTTGATCTCCCGATAAATTATGACAAGGAAGAATTTAAAAGGATAAAGGCTGCTGCCGAAAAGATTAAATCAGATTCCGATGTACTTATTGTTATAGGAATAGGCGGTTCGTACCTTGGTGCAAAAGCTGCTATAGACTTTTTATCCCACTCATTCTACAATGTACTTCCCAAATCATGTAGAAAAACACCTGAAATCTATTTTGTCGGAAATAACATAAGCTCTACATATATCTCTGACCTTCTTGAAGTAATTGAGGGCAAGGAATTATCGGTAAATGTAATATCAAAATCGGGTACAACCACCGAGCCTGCCATAGCCTTCAGAATATTCAAGGAATTAATGGAAAAGAAATACGGTAAGGAAGAAGCAAGCAAGAGAATTTACGCTACAACAGACAAGTCAAAGGGTGCACTAAAAAAACTGGCTACCGAAGAAAAATATGAAACCTTCGTTGTCCCCGATGATATAGGCGGCAGATTCTCCGTTTTAACAGCAGTCGGCCTTCTTCCGATAGCAGTAAGCGGAGCCGATATAGACAAGATGATGCTGGGAGCTTCAGATGCATACGAGCTTTACAAGAATACCAATCTGAATGAAAATGACTGCTACAAGTACGCTGCTGCAAGAAATGCTCTCTACAGGAAAAGCAAGACCATAGAAATACTTGTTAACTATGAACCCTCACTTCACTACTTTACCGAATGGTGGAAACAATTATACGGAGAAAGTGAAGGAAAGGATCAGAAGGGCATCTTCCCGGCAGGGGTTGACTTCTCGGCCGATCTCCATTCCATGGGGCAATACATTCAGGACGGTATAAGGAATATCTTTGAAACTGTCATAAACGTTGAAAAACCGAGAAAGAGCATAACTATCAAGGAAGACAGGGATAACGTAGACGGTCTGAACTTCCTCGCAGGCAAAGATATAGATTTTGTTAACAAAAAAGCCATGGAAGGTACTCTATTGGCTCACACCGACGGCGGTGTTCCCAATCTTATCATTAATGTGCCTGAATTGAATGAATACTGCTTTGGAAGCCTTGTGTACTTCTTTGAAAAAGCGTGCGGAATCAGCGGGTATCTTTTGGGTGTCAATCCTTTCAACCAGCCTGGTGTTGAAGCATACAAGAAAAACATGTTCGCACTTTTAGGAAAACCCGGCTTTGAAGAAGAAAAGAAAAAGCTTGAAAGCCGCTTATAATATGAAAATCTGATTTCTCTACGAGAAATTGCCGTTAAATAAATTATTTCATATAAAAGGGGCTGTTGCAAAATGCAGATTCTACCATGTAATGTGGTTAATTGATGTTTTTCAATAGTCCCTTTAAAACTATAAAAAGTCTTTAAAAATGTACTATAAAGTCAATGTTTGTGAGGTGCGCGGTATGGGAAAAGAAATCGAAAGAAAGTTCAAAGTCAAGGATAAAACTTATAAAGAATTATCCGAAGGACAGCTTTACAAGCAAGGTTATCTTAGTATAGAACCCGAACACACCGTCAGAGTAAGAGTTGCCAATAACAAGGGATATATAACCATAAAAGGTGCCGTTTCCGGCATGGTGCGTAAAGAGTACGAATATGAAATTCCTGCATTTGAAGCAAATGAACTGATTAATTCCTTATGCAAAAAGCCTATAATCGAAAAGTACAGGTATACCTTTATGTTAAACGGCTTTATCTGGGAAATCGACGAGTTTAGGGGCGAAAATGAAGGCCTGGTATTGGCAGAAATTGAATTACAATCAGAAAATCAGCAGTTCCAACTACCCGATTGGATAGGTGAAGAAGTAACTAATGATATGAGATACTACAACTCCAACCTGATCAGTAATCCTTACTGTAAATGGGGCAAATACTGATTGTATCTCGCAATATATAAATATTGCCAAGCAACTAAGTATCGTATAACGTTCATTAACTTTAAAATTCACTATTTCTCATTTTCATCAAATATTCCATCATACTATCTTCATCGCTTTGGTTGTACGCATATCCAAAGTGTTTGCCAACAACAGGTGCAACAGTATGGAAAAGTTCACATCCTGCAAAAACTGCCGTCCAAAGATTTTCATAATTTGAATAAGTTTTTGTATATAACTCATAAACCTCGGTAGGCAAGAACTCTTTAAAATACTTGCCCCACATCCCGACCGATATAGAAAATTCAGTTTTTATACCAATATACCACTCAAGCATTTTATCAAGTTCTACATGAACTATTTCATTATACATTCGCATTGCATATGGTAATTGGTCTCGTACAATCCCCTTTGCAACATTGTTAAGACACCACCAAAATTCATTACAGCAGTCGACATATTTTAATTTAGTAGGTTTTTGTATCCAATATCCTTTATCGCTTGCTGGTGCTATTGGTGGCAAAATATTATCCTTATCCAGAAGCGGAACAGTTAAACTGTCACTTGTGTATTCTTCATACATTGCTTCTTTTATTTTTATATGCAAATCAATGCGATTTCCATCTTTAAAAAGCATTAGCCAACCATAAGAACGACTGTAATCAGCATTTTGTACCCAACCAAGGTCATTTGAATCAGGTTCCTGCATTATTGCAATATCTCCAAACACAGAAATCCAATTCTTGTCTTCCAAAAACGATACTGTTTCATTTACAACATAAACAATATCGTAGTCCTGATATCTGTCCTTTTTTAGATTCGGATTTGCTCGTGAACCATTCATATAGACTGCTCTGATACGTTCGTCAACTTTCGCAATACTGAGTATTAAATCAAACATTTCCTGCTCTGTTCGCATATTTTGAACTCCTATAAAATATAGGTAACTGCTTAGCCATTGACAAGATGTCGTACTAAACATCTTGTAATATTGTAGAACGCCAAATTATTTTTACCCGGCAACTGAATAAAAGTCAAAATAAAATTACCTTCACTTACAATACCCAAAAATAAATAGTATAAAAATCCGTCAAAACATGACCTGGTTCTATTGACCTATCCTGAAATTATATTATCATAATACAAAAAGAAAGAGTCAGTTTTACTTGCCCGCTTAACACTCTTTCTCCCTCTGATATGCTAATAAAAGCACACCCAACAATATTATGATAAGATTATTTACAGTATTTTGCAAGTTAAATTTTAATATTAATATAATTAGGAATAATAGC
>JAEZNF010000020.1 GCA_023441845.1 Bacillota bacterium
CGATAAGGGAAGATGTAAAAGAAGCTGTTAATCTGGCACACTCTGCCGGTATTGACGTAAAGATGGTTACCGGAGACAATATAAAGACAGCAACGGCTATTGCAAAGGAAATCGGCTTGCTCCAAGGTGAATGGGCCGCAATGGAAGGTACAGAATTCAGGAGCACTTCCGACGAAAAAATACTGAAGGTGCTGAATAAGCTTAAGGTTCTGGCACGTGCAACACCGTCCGACAAAGAAAGGCTTGTAAACCTTATACAGTCACAGAATAAGGTGGTTGCCGTTACAGGAGACGGAACAAATGATGCACCGGCATTGAAAAAAGCCGATGTTGGTATTTCGATGGGATTAAGAGGAACGGATGTGGCCAAGGAAGCGAGCGATATAGTGCTTACCGATGATAACTTCGGAAGTATTGTAAAGGCTGTAAAATGGGGGCGTACCCTCTATGAAAACATACAGAAATTCCTGCAGTTCCAGCTGACAATAAACTTATCGGCTCTTCTTATAGCTGTTTTAAGTCCTATATTGAAGTTGATATTCCCGGGTATGAACTTCCAGTCCATGCCGCTTACAGTGATTCAGCTTCTCTGGGTAAACCTGGTTATGGATACTCTTGCCGCCCTGGCGTTAGGTCTTGAGCCTCCGAGGGACGGAATAATGCATGACAAGCCGAAGAAAAGGACAGAGTCGTTCCTGACAAAAACAATGATGTACAATATTGCAACAATGGGTATCTCTTTCACAGTATTTATGCTGCTGCTGCAGGCGTTTGATGTGATGGGAGCAAATGCACTTAAAGGTGAGTTTGCATTCTCTTCGGTACTGTTTACCACTTATATATTCATGCAGGTGTTTAACCTGTTTAACGCAAGGGTTATTAAGCCGGGAGTTTCCATATTCGAAAAGATTACACAAAGTAAGAGCTTCATTGGAGTTCTGCTGTCAATAGTTATAGTACAGGTTTTAATTACAACTTTTGGCGGTACATTCTTCCACACACAGGCATTGCCTTTATACATGTGGGCAAAGATAATTGCTGTAGGATTGGGCACGCTGGTTTTAAGTGCAATATTCAGGATGATAGGAAAAGCTATTTTAAAGAAATAAAGACATTATATCGGCAGGGTTTGTTTTTAAACAGCCCTGCCGGATAAAACCAAAACCCCGTTTGTATATAAACATTAAAATTGTTTAAAAAGTAAGTCTTGTTACATATTTAAAAAGATACAAAGCGCTTTATATAAGACAAAACGCAAAATCTATTTCAAGTGTTGTATGTCAAAAGGGTCAAATCAGGATAATTGCATAAATTGGATTGATAAATAATATGTTTTTCGTAAAATATAAAAAATATAAATTTGTGGGGGAGTGTAGGTATTTTTGAGGTACTTTAATTATTTGAGCGAGAATGATCTGGAGAACTTCTTTTATATAAAACCGGCATATTTCAGCCGCGATGATGAAGTAGGCAAGCTTTCACATGCGCTGGGTGCAACATTGTATATGCCTGCCGTACGCAAAAATATAGTGGATGAGCTTAAAATAAAAAAGCATAAGGGCCTTATGTCGATGGTTATTTGCACCGAAGATTCTATCGGAGACCATATGGTAGAGGAAGCCGAAAAAACGCTGGCTCAAACGCTAGTGGATCTTGAAGAAGCAATAAAAACGGGGGAACTGGAATATCAGGATGTTCCGCTTATCTTTATCCGTGTCAGAAATCCGGGTCATATGAAAAGGATTCTGGATATATCAGGCGAATTTCTTAAAAATATTACGGGCTTTGTATTCCCGAAGTTTACTGATGTGAACGGCGAAGAGTATTTTAGAAACCTGAAATACATAAATGAGGCGCTTAATAAAATATTTTATGCAATGCCTATCCTTGAGACACCTGAGCTTATCTATTGTGAACAGAGGCATGAAAGAATGAAGAATGTTGTCTCTATTTTGGACTACTACTACCGGTTGGTTCTGAATGTAAGAATCGGAGGTACTGATTTAAGCGGACTTTTCGGGATAAGAAGAAGTTTTGATGTCACTATCTATGATATTTCGGTTATCAGAGACTTCATAGGATTCCTTGTAAATACGTTTTGCAGGATTGAAAGGCAGTATGTAATTTCGGGACCGGTCTGGGAGTATTTCTACAGTGAAAGGATTTTAAAGCCACAGCTCAGAGTCAGTCCATTCAGGGGTTTCTTCGGTGCGGAAGGTGATAAAATAAGGTCAAGGCTTTTGGATGATTACACCGACGGGTTAATGCGTGAAGTTCTTCTTGATAAGGCAAACGGGTTAATAGGTAAGACTGTAATCCATCCGACACACATTGTACCTGTGCAATCCATGTATGTTGTGACACATGAGGAATACTCGGATGCAATGAATATATTATCCACCTGCGGGTCGAAAGATGGGGCTTTGAAGAGTGCTTATTCCAATAAGATGAATGAGATAAAGCCGCATACATTATGGGCAGAGAAAATCAAAAAGAGAGCTGACATATTCGGGGTGTTTCATGACCATCAGACATTTACCTGTTTACTATGAAGAAAACCATATAAATC
>JAEZNF010000050.1 GCA_023441845.1 Bacillota bacterium
CAGTAGATGTAGGTACTGCGAAAATGATAAAAAGCTGGGTGAGAACAGTTAATTTTCGTCCGGATAAAATGAAAAATGACAGAAAACTCCTATCCAAACTTGTTGTTAACCCACCGAAATCAGTAAAGGACAATTTTGAAGATTATTTGGCTGTATTATCGCCTCCGACGGACAATTCATGGGGTATAGGTGTAGCGTTCTATTATAAATGGGTTGATAATGGACTTACCAGCAGATACTCAATATTCTATTTAAAGCCAAAAAGTTTATTAAAAAACGACCTTTATGCACAATTCGAATATGAGCCTTCGTACTCGGCTTTAGAAAAAATAAAACCCGGTGATAAGGTCAAACTCGGGGTATCAATTGATTCGCTATCGAAAATTGATTTAAAAGGGGTTGGCTACAAAATAAAAATTACAAAAGATAATGGAGGCGCTATTCCTTATGAGACCAAGCTGCCAGCAGATATTGTAATGTCAGGAGATAAAATGGATATTCCTGCACGCTGGACCAAGTTTTATATAAGCTTTGCAATGCCGGAAAGTCCGGTGAATATTGAGTTTAGTATAAACGAGGATGGAAAAAGTCCGGAAGAGGATGTCCTTTCTAATAATAAGATTACAACCAGATTTTTACCGCTAAAAGTTTGGGCGTTTGATTTGAAATATAATATATTGACAAGAAAAGTAAAGTCTCCATTGGAAGACTTCTATATTGTAGCTCAGTTAAATCTGCCAAAGGGATCATGGGCTGGAAATGCTACAGGAGCTTTAGGTATAACTAATGCTACGGCAGATTTATTAAGAGACTTTAGTGCTAAAAATAATCCTGAGGTAAATGAAGCAAGTTCAACGATAGCCCGAAATCCGCAAATACATACTACATATTATAGAACGGATTTTGGTGATAATCCTCAAAATGATAAATGGCTGAATTGGTCTACGCCATCACAACCCAAAATAAGATTTGGAACCGTAAATTACAGCGGTTCGGTGAGCAGACCTTATGAATATACAGACTATTGTGCTGAAGAGGATTGTGGAGGACATACCGGACACGATTCGGCAACGGCAAACTTTTTCTCAAGTAACAGCACATTCAAGGTAGGAGCTTTCATTTATAACGGTATGAAAACAATTACACCCAAGGAATATAAAAACCAGATTGACTTAAATAATAAAACCAGTTGGAAAAAGAACCTGTTTTGGACAAGCGAACCTTATGAATTCAATGTAATACGCATGATGTACAATATGGAAGAAAATAACACGCTTTCTGCGCCTGTAAGGATAAATGGACAATATAAAAGAACATTTACCAATCAGAACAGCGCGGATAGTGAATGGAAAATAACAAGCAGCTTGAAAGACAGCTATAAAAAGTCATCAATAGAAAAGGGAGCTCTGGCAACCGACAAAGCTCATAGTGGGGTAGATTTTCCGATTAGGTCTGGATACTATTTTAATCCTGCGGGAGCATATACCTTTAAGATAACAACTGTGACCTATAAACCCGGTAAAGGCAGCACACAAGATCATACCGACCTAGTTTGGGCTTTTATAAACGCATTCAGGTATGAGACGAATCTTGTATATAAAGACAAGAATAATCTCCCCATGTACCTGAATAATCAGCTTGCCTTATTATCCGGAAAAGGTTACGTGGGACAGCCTGCGGTGCTTTCGGTAAACTCAGTGGGATTGGACGGCAGAAAGTGGATGGAAGTTGAGTATGATAAAAACAGTACGACCTATTACACTAAAGGGCAGCCTGAAGTTATAGAATTTCCAAAAGCAATAGATGAACGTACTAATGATCATTTGAGTGTAACCACTGATAAAGCCGCCGATGCAAAAACCGACGCCCGCTGGAAGAATATACTTGAAGGTTATATGGAATCAGGGACACTGGGTAGTTTCAACAGCTATAAATATAGAGAGTATGTTAATGACAAACAGGATAAAAATAAGGAAGGTATGTATAAAATTACCGAGACTTCTACAGTTACAATTAAGGTCAACCCGGCTAACATAAAGGCATATACTCATGACAGGATGGCCGATGGAGATTATTATGTCAAGGTATGGATAGCAGATATTCCGTTTGCAGGCCATACTAATAATGCATACAAAGTCCTTCCTGTATTGCAGGGCATATCTATGCTGGATAGAATAGATATAAAAGTAGTAGGCTCTAAAAGCGACGATATAAGGTTCTCTAACCGATAAATCAATGCTGCTCCGAGGCGTCTTCCGCAAATCAGAGGAAGGATCGCCATGGAATGGCGGTTTGAAGGGTGAATACGGTATTTTAACAAGGGGCTGTTGCAAAACACGCCTTAACCACATTGTATAGTGCAGGTTTTGTAAAATCCCGGTACAGGATATAGTGGTTAGGCTGCATTTTGCGACAGCCCTTATTGGTGGCCCTTTCTCGAAGAGAAATCCGGCAAAAGGCGAGTGGACTGGTCATTCCGCTTCGCTCCATTGCTCGTCTATGCAACCCAAGCCTCGACGGTCTCCAGCTTTTTATTTTAATTCGCAGAATCCTGTAAGCTTTTGAATGCTCCTTATGATGGAATCCTTAGAGTTTCCCCACGGTTCGTTATCATACCTGTAGTCAAATTTCTTTGTAAACCAGTTTACTTCATTTTGAATCCTGGCCATGTTTTCGAGCTGCATCTGGAGGAGAGAATCTACGAAAACAGCGGTTTGCTTTGGGTTGAGATATTTTTTTGTCCCCTGGAGCAACAGCTTGAAATGGGGAAGGCAAAACCCTTTTTTGCTCTGGAAAACCTTATTGAAGTCATCTTCTTTAAACCACAGGTAGAGAATAACATCAACATACCGGTCCATTGTATAATCAAGCTTGCTGCACACCGCACACTTGTCTTCGAGCTTGGTGAGCTCCGTTATAAGGTCATCTACAAGTTTTTCAGTGCCTGTCTGCTTCGGGGAAACCCTGCTGGATAAGTTTTTTACCAGGGACATCTCGGAATCCTTTTTTATGGTATCCCTTTTACGTTCAAACATATTCTCCAGTATAGTGTTT
>JAEZNF010000652.1 GCA_023441845.1 Bacillota bacterium
CCGGAAGAACGTATACGCTTTCGCAACATGCTTGGAAGTTTATCGGCAGAGCGTATTGTAATACTGTCTACTCATATTGTGGAGGATATTGAATCAACCTGTGAAAACATTGCAATATTGGATAACGGGAAAATTGCATACACAGGAAGCACGGGTAAATTACTGGAGGCAGCTGAAGGATTCGTATGGAGCGGATTGATTGAGGCCGGTAAGCTTGATTCTTTACAGGAAAACCATACACTTCTTTCGTCGGTAAAGGAAAGAGACAGCATAAGAGTCCGCATACTGGCTCCTTGCAAGCCCTTTGAAACTGCCGAAATCATAACACCGTCAATTGAAGACGGTTATATGAAAGTTATAAAGGGGGTATAAGAATGTTCATAAAACTTTCTGCAATAGAAGTGAAATATCAGCTGAAAAGCGTTACATTTTACATATTTGCTTTGTTGACTGCACTATTTGTATTCACTCAGATGGGAAGCTTCGAAAGCTGGTCAAAACATCCGAATGAAGTTCAAAAATTGGAGCAGCTTAAGAATCAAATGCCGAAACAAGGTGCAAGTCAGCCTGATAAAGATGTAGAAACCCAAAAAGGGGTATATGAACTGCTTTCCAGGGCGGAAAGCACCGGGAAAATCATGGTTGTAAGAGGCTTTATCAACAAGGAGGAAGCACTATCTGATAAAGAGAAAAAACTCATCAGGGATGCAATGAAAAAGATATCTCCCGACGGTAAAGCTATTAACACCAGGCAAGACCTTGTTCTTTCAAACGAAGAATTTGAAAAGGTAATAGATGAGCTTGATGACGCCCTTGGAGGACACACTGCATTTACCAGGGAACGCCGTGAAGGTTGGATACCCCATCAAAAATCCTATGAGGAGCTTGCTGCAGAAGAAAAGCGCGTAGTTGAACTTGGATTTACTCCGCTGGTTGCACAATTATTTGCAGACTATTACGGAATTGCTCTTGCCATGTTGACTGTTTTTCTTGCCGCTTTTATATTCTACCGTGACAAGCGAAGCCATATTTTGGAGCTGGTTTGCAGTCGTCCGGTAAATGGCATTACTTATGTGTTCTCGAAGTTTGCAGGAACGTGTATACCTATGTTTGCAAGTATAATGGCTGTTGCGGCAATACCGGCTTTCTTTGCCGCTAAAATGAAGATGGATGGATTCTACGTATCGGTCTCAACATATTTTTCTACCTTTGCCATATGGCTGTTTCCCACGGTCATGTTTATTGCATCTGCAGCCATGCTGGTTTCGCTCCTTATCAATAACCCTGTTATTGCATTTGCTACGCAGTTCCTGATTTTTGTATCTTCTGTTACGCCTTTGCAAGGTGATTACAGCCTCTATAAGGTATTTATCCGCCACAATGTGATGGAGCCGCTTGCAGATCCCCAGGCATTTTATATAAACAGAATTTTTATAACTGTAATGTCTGTATTATTTACTTTGATTACAGCCTGGGTTTGGGAAAAAAGGAGGCGACATATCGGTGAAAGAATTAAATAAAGGCATGTTATGGTATAACCTCAAATTATTACCCTGGATAAACCTTGTTATTTGCATTTTATCAATATTGGCCATACAGATTTTCTTTAGCCTTAAAAGAGTTGATTTCAATGTTATGGCCAATATTGGAGAACTTTTTGTTTCGCTTACAGGTATAATACTGATTCCCGGTCTTGCATTTGTTGAGGAAAATTCCGATGCAAAAGAAATAATATTCTCAAAAGCCGTGTCTCCTGTTGTTCCATCAGTTATAAGAATGGTTTATTCGATTATACTTCTGCTTTTGTGCGTATTGATTTTCGTTGAAACCGCAGTTATACAGGGAAGTGTTTTTGATGAATTCGCAATAATTGCAGGAGTGTTTATTTCAGCATTAATATTGGGCTCTTCGGGCTATATTACAGGATGTATTACCGGCAATATTGCTCTTGCATACCTGATACCATTTGCCTGGTACGGCTTTGAGTTTTTTACAAGAGGAAAGCATACAGGGGATTTTTATCTGTTCAGCCTGCAAAAAGGTTACCTTGCTGATGGAAAATGGGTTTTATTGGGAGCAGCAATATTATTTATATTAGCAAGCTTGACTTATACAGGAAGTAAAAGATCCTTGATATAGGCACAAAAAAACAGTTTACACAATTATGTAAATTGTTTTTTTATGCCCTGGTTAATCGACTGAGTTTTCCGGTCTTCCTTTTCACATGAAATCTTTCATCTCCATTTTCTTCTTATACATACGCTCATCCGCAGCCATGCCGGCAGAACAGACCGATTCCGCACCTGCCTCATCCGCATAACAAAATCCATAGGCAGTGCCCATATGTCAATACTTGTTCTGTTCATTCACTTTTTTAATGCTCAATAAAACAAAGGTTACAACGAAAAGTCATAACCGTTGTTTATGTATAGCAACAAGTATTCTGTACACGTAGAAAAAAAGCGACTACCGTGTATACCGTTTTATGTTCTTATTATCGATGCGCCACTGTATTCTCACTAAGGACAGCTTGAAACTCGCTTTGTAAATTGCTTGCTGTGATTTGCTGATGTTTGAACTTTTCAACCAAATCATCAACATTTATACCGAAGTCTTTTTCAAGTTTTTTAATTGATGGGTTTTTTGACCTTAGAAGTATATTTTCAACTAAAAATACCGTAGATGTCCATTCTTTTTTTTGCGAAAAGCCATTACGAATCAAAAAGCCAATATACGGCAGCATATTAAAATTGCCGTCTATTCTCAAGTCAACATACGACATTAACTGATTCAATAAACAATTTGTTTTCAGTATTGATGTACTTTTATATGAGGAAATCAATCCAGCTTCATAAATTATCCGTCTTACTTTTTCCGGATCATAATCCCATACGTGAAAGGGGAAAAGAGCGACTGGCAATTTCTCGAGATTCGGATATCTATTTGGATCCCAACAATACAATCTGTCCCTTTCATTAAATGGCTCCTCATTCATAAAATATGGAATATTCGGTTTACTAAGTTCTTCTTCATCCTGTTTATAAAACCAGTAAAGCGGCTGTGCCGGTGAAGCACCTGTTATTTGCAAGGGAATTTCATTTTGTGCGGCATAATTCAATAATATATCATGAACTATTCCATGACAATATACACAAAGCGATGACTTCTCTTTATCGATTACGTCTGAATCATAAGAACCCTTCTTGTACCCGCCGGGTAAACGGTTATTCAATAGATATGTAAAAAACTTTTTGTAAAATTCATCTCTTGGTTTTATTGTAACATGATCTATATCAAGTTTAGCAAGTATTTCAGATAGATTTTTCTCTGCGTTTTTATTAAAAACATATCCAACAGATACTGTAGCTGCTAATATTCTCAGGTTGGGATAATCCTTCTTTAATTTATATACCAAATACATACTGTCTTTGCCGCCGCTAAAGCCAACAACACAATCATAATCCCTTTTACCTTTAGTATTTCTTAATATGTTATCCAAATCATTAATATATTCTTGCTTTTCATCTTTTGATAACAGATGTTTTGATTTTGGTTTATTACCATTTTTGATATCATTACAGTGGTTGCAAATACCGTTTTCATCAATTACAG
>JAEZNF010000075.1 GCA_023441845.1 Bacillota bacterium
GCTATTATCCCTACACAATTCCTGCGTGTTACTTATCCACCATATTTTGTATAATAGCATATAATTTAACCCATTAGTTTACATTTTTTTAAAGTCATGTATACTTATTTTAAATTATTGATTATTGGAGGATTAATATGAAAAAGAATAAATTAAAGTTTGGAATTATTATTACTCTACTACTTGCTATTTTTGCTTGCAGTTCTTTTGCTTACAATTTGTATTATGGACATCCCACTACAAAATTTCTAAATTATTACACTAATGATATGAATTCAGATCAAAGGTTAACGACAATATATGCTGCAACTGCATGGTCTAATGTTTCTAATGGAATAACTTTTACTAGAAGCGGAGATAGTACAGGATTTGTTTATTTTAATGATGCACGATCAGATATAACATTTGATGATTTTGCCAACTATATAGATTATTACGTTCCACAAAATGCATCAGGGTTTTGTAGTGTAACTCAAGATAACAATTATAATAAATTTGATATTATTATGAATACGAATTCTACATGTAATTGGGGAGACGGAAATAGCAGTTCCTATTTTGATCGGCAAGGAACTGTAACTCATGAATTGGGTCATGCAGCAGGATTAGCACATAATAACTCAATTCCTGGAGGTGGTTCTCCACAAAATACATCTCCTTCACTTTATCAAACCATGTATTATAGTGTTAACGATTCTATGGGTAACAATCTAACATACCATTGGAGAACATTGGAAAGTGACGATATTAGTGGTGTACAAGCTGTTGCAGCAAAAATAAAATAAGGAATTATTTACATATTGAATGGAGGCTTTAATTTATGAAAAAAAATATTTTGGTCATTTGTGGAGTAGTATTAATAGCTCTTCTGTCAACCTTATATGTGTTCAACTTCGGTTTAAATAGTAAAGTCAGCGACGAAAACATATCCTTTAGTGAAATAAATGAAGAAACCTCTTCAATACACTTTAGTGAAATAAGAATGAGCCAGGATGAATTAATAACCAAATCCGATTTAATTGTCAGGTGTAAATTTAACGGAAATAAAAATAAACAAAAGGTAACTGCAAAAACATCAGAAGGATATGCAACTATATATAAAATGAAATCTGTGGAGGATTTAAAGGGTTCATCCGATAAAAATTTTGAACTTGGTATGTTTGGCGACGGAGATAAAAAACTAGAAAAGGGCGACGAATTTTTACTGTTTTTATGCAAAAATCCAAATGGCGTTTATAGACTGGTAAGCTATAGCCAAGGCTTTAATAAAATCAGACAAAAAAGTACTGATTCAGTGAATACTCTCTCTGATTCTGAAGATACCTCTGAGATCCAATCTTTCGAAACAGATGAAGTTATGAATTTAAAAGAGCTTAAATATAGAATTAAAGCATTAGAAAAGTGATAAGCATCGTTCAAATGGGAATAAAAAAGTTGTTAGGATTGTTATCCTAGCAACTTTTTTGTGGTTATGGTTAAGTCTCTGAGTTGTCTTGAACTTCCATATGAATCCATCTGGATACCCATTAACTTCCGCCATACATACTAGCATTCCATCGTCTTCTTTTATAATTCTACCTTCTTCTATATCCGTCACCCTACTTGCTCGCCCTTGGCTCTGAACAGCTGCCACAGAGTATGCACTAGCAATGTGATCGGTCTCTGTTTTAGTATACCATTCCCCTGTTTTAAACTTTGCCGTAAATCCAAAGATTAAATCAGTTGTTCTATCCTCTCATACCTATCCATTACAAAATCTACAACATAATTTCTATCTATGTTTTCTTCAGGCAAAGAGACTTCTACAATATTTATTACTCCCTCCCGCGAGACTGCAGGCAAATCATAGCTGATATTTTTTTCTTTCAGCAGTTCAGCAAATAGCTCAATGAGAAGATTCGCCAAGTTCTTTGCTTGAGACGCATATCCTCTTGAAATTAAAGCTATGTTATTATCAAAGTTGGGAGCCATTGAATAATTTCACCAGTGTTCTTCTCCCTGAGCAAACCATAGTTATATGTGTGCCTGTCAATTGCTCTTGAGGTAAGCCACTCCAGAAAAGAACCTCCGTTAGCAAGATATAAAGGCATCCTTTCCTTAATAATTGGTTCTATGTTGTTGTCGATAACTCTTGCAACAGCATCGTCTCCACTCATTACTCATTGTACCACGCTCCTTTGCTACCTTTAAACCGATAGTAGACATTAATAGCCTAATTCAAATTATAAAAAATGTTCTCCGCAATCCTTATTTTCATTAATTATTATTGATATCATTTCTGTGATTTATCACTATTTGTAGGGTTTCTAAGAAAATTCAATATAGTCTGTTCTGAACCCAAGTCATAGTCTCCAATGATACCACTACGATGATAAACAATACCGTTCTCTGCATTTTTTATTATGTATTCGGAAAACTGTTCAATACCATCTTCTTTTATACATCTTATAAAAGCTCTCAGTTTGAATTTTTCAGGTGCAAGCATATCCACACCACATGG
>JAEZNF010000097.1 GCA_023441845.1 Bacillota bacterium
ATTACTTTATTATGCCGGATTCCCTGTAGAATATAACCAACAAACATCCCTTAATAAAAATATATTCGAGCTTCAGACCCGAATATACTTTAATATTTATAAAATTAACATCATATTCAAATTAAAACTGAATAGACTTCCTATATCCACCACTGCCTCTTTTTGATTCAAAATTCTTTTTAAGGTCATGAAGCTTTTCATCGCTATCCTTCATGAATTTTGCCAGTCGTTCCTCAAAAGACAGGTTATCGGTGCTATTTCTATTCCAATCAATATCAACAGGCCTGTTTGTTCTATTCACTGGTTTAGGTTCCATAGCCTTCTTGATCGAAAGGCTTATTTTATTGTTTTTATCCACTGAAATAATTTTTACTTTTACCACTTGGCTATCTTTGAGATGCGTATTGATGTCTTTAACATATTCATCAGCGACTTCAGAAATGTGCACCAAACCTGTTTTTCCATCAGGCAGTTGAATGAAAGCTCCGAAACTGGTTATGCCTGAAACCTTTCCTTCAACTACTTTTCCAACTTCAACCAGCATAAAATAAAATATCCTCCTTAAACTTAATAAAGTATCTAGATTATATAGCATAAATAAAATTTCGTCAAGACCTTATTATTTTGGGCATTTTAGGCATGGTAACATTTCTTATAATCAATCAATATCGATAAAAACTTTCTCACCTTTTTTTACATAGCCAAGTTTTTCCCTGGCTATTTTTTCTATATATTCATCACTATTCTCTATATTTTTCTGTTTCTCCAGAGCACTTTTCAGTTCTTCTTCCTGGTTTATTTTTGTCAGTACGGTATTATACTCAGCCTTTTTAGTATTTAAGACACCGTAAAGGTTATACATAGTATAAGCAAAGTACATAACAAAAAGAACAATAATAATGTTCCGGAATTTAGTCTTTTTTCTCTTGTACATAATATTTACCCTTCAAAATCAAGAAAATTCATTTGTATATTTATATCTACCTTAATATTCTATATAAAACTGTTAAGTCCTTCTTTTTTATCTATATTTTTTTCCTGGCATTTCTAAACAACCTTCGCCTTACGGAAAGCCTGGCCGAGTTTACCTTTCCAATACGATTTGCTTTAGTTAAAAGTTTACGAATAAAGTTTAACACAAAAATTGCAGGAATGGATAGTACTTTAAATAAAAATTTAAACGGATAACTTAAAATTGTCCATAATAGCTTAAGAATTTTATAGCCGAGCCTGAGAATCTTTAATGTTATTTTTATGACAAGCCTGCTTAAAAGCAGAATATATAGGGCTGCTCCCATTACAACGCCTAAAAAGATATATCCCCTCAATTCGCCTTCGTTTGCCAAATACACTACTGCGAACATAACAAGAGCAGCAATTATCCAGTAAAGCAGATCTTCAATGTATGTTAACAAATTACCGGTTTCGACTGCTTTCCTTTTGATCCTGAAAAGGTCAAATATAAAAGCTATAAGCATTCCGCCCAGAATAGAGCAAAAAAATATATACGCCTGATTGCTGACAGATACTTGCAATCCCAATCACTTATCCTTTACTTAAACATTTTAGACCAAAAGCCACCGGACTTCGATCCATCCCGGTCTTTATACTCACAACTGGAAATTTCACCCTCGATGTTCAGTTCGGAATTATCAAGATTAAGTTTGTTTATGTGCAGATCCTCGCCCCTTATTATTAGAACACCGAGCTCCGTATCAACTATTATACTCTCGTCATTAAAGCTCTCGACATCAATTACACCCGTTATACTCATTTTCTCCCTGTTTTCCAGAATGAGATTTTGCATGCGCGGTTTGACTGCTTTCTTGTCATCAATCACATTAAGCCCCTCCTCTTTATATAGTTAATGGTTAATAATATGCAGATAAATAAAAGCCTCGGGGCCATCGAGGCCCTCTTGACTTTTGCCGGATTTCCCTTCGGGAAATGGCCCCAATAAAACCGCGAAGCGGCTTTTAATTTATATTAAAATAACTATGCAAATTAATAGAAAAAAATGCTTATCTTTTACATAAAAAGTTCAGAGGGTTAATAGATTTAAGAATCAAAGGGCATTATACATATCCTTTGATGCTTCTTTTGAAACTGTTTCAGAAATCGACGTGACTTCTACCTTTGTAATATTTGCTCCAAATTGAATTTCAATTATATCGCCTATTTTAACTTCAGACCCTGCTTTGGCTATCCTGTTGTTGATTTTTATCTTTCCCTGGGTGCAGGCTTCACTTGCTAAAGTCCTCCGTTTTATAAGCCTTGATACCTTCAAATATTTATCTATCCTCATTTTCATTTCCCCTTATTAGCTTAGCTAAAAGGGGCTGCTTCAAAACACCTCTTAACCACATAATATAGTACAGTTAAAGCTTCCGCACAGGATACAGTGGTTAATCCGCATTTTGCAACAACCCCTTTCTTATCATTCTATTTATTCACTTCATCTTTTAATGCTTTACCAACTTTGAAGATAGGTGCCTTTGATTCGGGGATAGTAAGCTCTTCTTTTGTCTGAGGATTCCTGCCCTTTCTAGCTGCCCTTGTCCTCACTTCAAACGAACCGAAACCTATCAATTGAACCTTATCACCCTTTACGAGTGCTTCCTCCACACTTTCCATAAAAGCATTAAGTGCCTTTTCAGCATCTTTTTTTGATAAACTACCTTTTTCAGCCATGCTTGTTACTAAATCCGATTTGTTCATTTTTTGTCCTCCTGTTTTTTAAATTATTTCATATGGGTTATTATAGTAATAATAAGATTAATACCCGTTTTTATATTATTCTTCTTAGAAAAGTCCGAATAAATAAAATATTCATTCAATGCCCGGCAGCATAAACACTGCAAGGCCCTTTTCGTGAAGATATAATTCCTTACTTTAAATTTGATTCCGATTCTTTTATAACATTACCTTTTGCCATGTTCCACAGTTCGTCCATTTCCACAAGGGACATGTCTTCCAGTTTTCTGCCTGTTTTCAAGCTTTCCTGTTCTATGTACTCGAATCTTTTGATAAACTTGTTTATTGTACCTGTCAAAGCAAGCTCCGGTTGAACTTTAAGAAATCTGGACAGGTTAACAACCGAAAAAAGTACATCTCCTAATTCATCTGTTATTCTTTCCACATTTTGACTATTATATACATCTTTTAATTCTTGAATCTCTTCATTAATTTTATCGAACACATCCTCTGCATTATCCCAGTCAAAGCCTACCTGGGCTGCCTTTTGCTGAACCTTATAACTTCTCATAAGCGCAGGTAAATTGGAGGGCACATCTTTTAACACACCGGTCTGACTTTTGATGCCTTTTTCCCTTTTCTTTATTGCCTCCCAGTTGTCAACAACTTCATCGGGAGTTTCGGCTTTATCCTCGCCAAAAACGTGTGTATGCCTAAGGACCATTTTCCTTGAGATGCCTGTTATTACACTTCCCATATTAAAAGAAGCTTTTTCCGCCGCAATCTGTGCATGAAAAACTACCTGTAAAAGCAAATCTCCCAGCTCTTCACATAATTTCCTGTCATCTTTAAGGTCGATTGCTTCTAAAACTTCATATGTCTCTTCTATCAAATATTTCTTCAAGCTCTCATGATCCTGGTCTCTATCCCACGGACATCCGTTTTCGCTTCTCAGAAGTTTCATTATATCCAATAAATCAGAAAGATCATAGTTTTCTTTTAACATTCTTTATCTCCAATTCTAATGCTTTCATAGGTATATTATAAATTAATTTTCAATATTTTCAATATTTTAATGAAATAAATGTAAGAGAAATATTTATAATAAAAATAACAGGTATTTATGCTTTACCTGTTATTTTTATTATGAATGTGCTTCATACAACCCTCTGCAAAGTTTTCTCTTTACAAATTGCACTTTTATTGTTCCATTTGTTTTCCCAGAAAACCTGCGGCTGATTGAGCAAGCTTTGCTTCTACTTCACCCATACGTGCACCGGGATCTGTTGATAATAACATTACCGCTCCAATAGGATCACCTTCTGAAATTATGGGCGATACTACTTGCGCCGAATATTTTCTATCTGATGTTTCATCCGCTATTATTGAAATAGTCTTCTCTTCAGGTGACTTAACGACAAGTACGGTCTTTTCTTCAATAACTCTTTCAAGATCCTGACTTAAAGCTTTCTCCATGAATTCCTTCTTTGAAGCTCCTGAAACAGCTATAATTGTGTCTCTATCGCAAATGCAAGTTATATGTCCACTTGTTTTATGAAGGGAGTCCGCATACTGTGATGCAAAGTCACTCAATTCACCTATGGGAGAATACTTTTTAAGTATTACTTCACCCTCTTTATCGGTAAATATCTCTAGAGGATCACCTTCTCTTATCCTCAACGTTCTTCTAATTTCTTTCGGTATTACAACTCTTCCTAAGTCGTCTATTCTTCGAACTATTCCGGTTGCGCGCAAATTTATTACCTCCCTATTGGTTTAATATTTGGTACAATTTTAGTATTAATATTTTATTGGAGTTTTATACATTATAGGCGAATTGTGATAAATCAAATTGAAATATAAACTGCGCAGGTTCTCCGTAATAGAATTAGCATTTATATTGAACGCGGAAAAACTTTTCATAAAGTGTTGCGCGTTCAATGGATCAAGGTATAAAAAAATCCTGCAATCTCGATGGTTTAACGAGTTCACAGGATTTTCTCAATTTTATTATTTGATTAACGCCATATTATTTTATTATTTTAATTGAATCCCACACTTCTTTATTTTTTACAACATTGTACTTCTCTTCCTTCATCCATCCTTCAAGCTTTTTGTTCATATCGTTCTGCAGATAATCTGCTTTGACAGTTTCCTTAATTCCCTCCAGAGTTATCTTGTTTACAAACTTTAAAACATAATATCCATCAGCTGCATCTATCC
>JAEZNF010000122.1 GCA_023441845.1 Bacillota bacterium
TTATTTTTGCAGGAGTGATGGGGCTAACTACTTTGATTACATTGGTAAGGAAATTGCTAGTATAATAATTAAAAATAAAGATAACCTCAAAATTTGGTTGTAGGATATGTACTCTCGGAATATTCACTCTGTATTCATGTCTAAGAATAATGATTCATGTCAAAAAAATCATCGTATATGCAATTAATGTTTTGTCGGTAAGATTTATGCTAGAATTAATATGGGATAAAAGACTTTATACGCTTAACTAGCAAAACTTGAATAGGAGGAACAATATATGATGAAACGACTAATGAGTATTTTGCTCATGCTGTGTATGATAATGACCCTGCTGCCTTTTTCGACAATAGCGGCCGAAAGTAGTACGTCTACTGCTGAGTTTAGCAATACAACTGGAGATCAAAACTACTATGACAGTGATGTTACATGGCTGGGTACTACATCCGACTATCAAAAGACCCTTAATGTTTTCTTTGATTCAGGATTGCGTAAGGTAGAGTTGAACGGCAAATACGGACTAGTTGACAAGAATGGAGCCTTCGCTGTCCAGCCAATCTACGATAATATAGAGGCATATTACTGGCACAAAGAAGGTAGCCATACAAAATCAACCAACCAAAATAAAAAAACAGAAAGCATATTTGTTGGAGGATATGTTCAAGCAACACGAAATGGAAAAATGGGATTGCTTGACAGCAAAGGTAAAGAGGTCATTCCATGTAACTATGATGCGGTAGGACTGCCATCGGAGGGCATAAGCCGTATATCTAAAAAAACAAACGGAAAAACATACATAGGCTATTGGAATTTGGCATTAGGAAAGGAAATTGTTGCGCCAAATAAGTACGTTCTTCCTAGCGGGTATGAAGATTTAGGAGATGCCGAAGGAGGAACTTTATATGGATTCTATATGCCTGATATAGGTGAAAATAGGCTTGCTGTGGCATTTGATTTCTATGACGGATATGCTTTAGTCCCAACAGCAAAAGTAGATAAAGTAACCGAAGAGTGTACATGGGATAGAAACAGTATATCAAGAACACTGGTCTACGCTCAAATTATTGATAAAAACGGTAAGGAAGTGCTAAAAGGCGGACCGTACCCTTTTAATATAAATCTATCAATTCCTAAAGATTACCCGCAAGCAGGACCCTATATGGTTTATGACCAACTCTCTACAAAAAGGATTCGTATGAAAATGGATTCAGGGGGTGAAATAATCTATAAATCCCACCTTGAGTCCGGTATTGTGGGACCGAAGGGCATTCTTGTAACCGCCCAATATCACGGAGGTATTTGGGGCAACTCCGCAGTAGGATGGTATCCCCCTGGTGCCCAAATGAAGTTAATCCCTGAACTGTCATTGGCCTTAGCATATAAATGTGGTTACGAAGGTATCAAAGAATCAGCTGCTCAATTGGGCGTTATTAATTTCAGCAACAAAACTATTATTCCTTTTGGAAGTACTAATTATTTAGACTATGATTCCGATAACAAGGTTTTTTTTACAGAAATGAGTAAACCTATACTTAAGCCAGATGGGACAAAGATTTCTGGAACTGAAAAGCGGTCAAACTATCTTATTGTGAATGGGTATACTATACTTGGAGAAAAAGGAGATGATACTGGCAAGCTTGTATTTTCTCCTAAGAAAATTGTGTCAGTAAAGACTGGTAAAACCTATTCCATAGAAGGTATAAAGGGTTCAGTCTGTACAACGGTAAGTGTCAGTGATACACTTTGGGTGAAAAAGAACAACAAGTGGGGGCTTATCAATGTAAATGGAAAGACAATTCTTCCATTCGAGTACGAGGATATAAATACATCCTCTTGGGAAGAAAAAACAAAACCCTATGCACTTGTAAAGAAAAATGGAAAATGGGGTATGGTTGACGCAATAGGTAAAGTGCTTTTAGCATGTAATTATAAATCTATTTCATGGGGCGAGGATGGTTATTATGATATTCAGGATTATACCACCGGGAAGTATGGCATATTCAACTTCAACACCTCCAAAATTACAACTCCCTGCAGTTTATCAGGGGCCATTAACAGCAAGGAATTTTTAGAACAGGGGTGGGGAGGTATTGGTGGTACAGTTACAATTAATGTAGGAAATAGCTTGAACGCTCTATTTAACATGGATACTGGAAAACAAGTCACTTCCACTTATTTAGTTATGAAACCATCAAACCGGGGATTGTTTTATAACACCTATAATGATAAATTTGGACCTGATGGACGAATTGTATTTAACAGAGCAGAAGAGGCAACAAACTACACACTTGTGGTGAAAGACGGGAAGGTTGGCTCTATTAACGTCTCAAGACTAAAAATAGGTGGCAAGCTGCCTACTACAGCCTATGTTAAACCTAAGCCAGAGCCCATAAATCCAAGATGCTACATTGTTGCGTATCCAGAAAATCGGATGTATTCAATAGGCGATGGCTTTGATGTAAAGGGTCTTATTGTACATTATCAAGATGAAAATGGAGTTCGCAGCATTGTGGATAATTCAAAGCTTAAGTTTTTCACATCGCGTACGGTGGAATTGACGCAGGGAAGAGCGTTTACAACTGGCGGAATAAAAACGGTTGAAGTTCAGTATGGCGGTAAAAAAGTTGATACCTTTGACGTTAATGTTGTACCAAAAGAAGCAGGTAATATTTTGAAGACTGGCGATTATTATATGAAAATACTTGGTAAATATCTCTATCCTGTAATGGCAAATGGTACCTATTGGATGGAACTTTCGGACAAAAAACCTGAAAAGCCGTTCAATGTAAAGCTGATAAACTACAGCGAAGACCGTGGACCGGCGTACACAATTCATTACGACGGAAGAGCTATAGGACAACCATCATCAAAGGACGGAACTCAGTTGCAATCAGCTGCTCTTACCCATACGTGGAGAATTAATAAATATACATCCTTCTGCACAATCAGAGATTATGGCAATCAAAAGCTGCTTGTCAATGCAAGTGGTGCGAAGAGTGCTAATGGCACAAAAGTTACTGTATGGTCCTACACTGGTTCAGCTCCCGAACACGGAAAGATAGTCTTTACTCCGGCAAAGTAAGTGGAATTGTGATATCAGTACGATTATAGTAAATTCTGAACATGTTATTTTGCATATTGGTTCTCAATGCGATAGAATTCTTTACAAGAAGTATACAAAGCTTCCCAGAAAACATACGGTTTCTGGGGCTTTCTTTTTTACTTGATTGTTCTTGGTGCAAGTAACAATAAAGCATTCTGCTAATGATGGCAGTGAAGCTTTGTGTTATAGTGTTGCACTATAGAATTTTGATTAATTTTTTGTTTCTTTATCAGTTTTTGCTCCGTTAATCCATATACTTCTTTTTCTTATTTTTTAACCACTCTTGTTTGTTACATTCATGAGATACGCTGTGTTCTGTGTAAGTGGAGTGAAATAGCTGTAATATAATTTGAAGTCTGAAGCAGAATGAAGTATGAATTTATGAAGTGGCTGTTGATTGGCGAATTGATGATATAAGAGAAGGTTTTGTAAGAAGTAAAAGAAAAAGTGGAATCTTGTGAAATTAAGTTGAATTGATAAGAAATAGTCTGGAAAATATAAAATCATTTTTATGGAAAAAATATGAATGAAATGATAGAATATTTTTGATTGCTCAATCCTTGCACTAACATAAACCCTACTATTTGAACTTCTGAGTATTTTTTATGGAGAATTTAAGTGTGAGAATATTTATCATTATAAAGACATCCTTTATGAAAAATGATAAAATACAGTATAAAGTTGGATTGATGAACTAGCACATGAAATATAAAGAAATATAGTTATAGGAGGCTACAAAAGCAATGAGTCACATACTTACAGAACAAAATATTCAAAAATTGAGAGATGA
>JAEZNF010000241.1 GCA_023441845.1 Bacillota bacterium
ATCCGGAGCTGCTTATAAGATGGACGGTTATGGGGGCTTTTTTGCCGTGGTTCAGAAACCACTATATAGCCAAAAACAATAAGAAGTTCCAGGAGCCTTATGCATATCAGTGGGTTGACTTAAGCACCATACCTGAGGAAGCTCGGTATCTTTATCCCTGTGTACTGCCTGTGTGCAAATACTACATTGAGCTAAGATACAGGCTGCTTCAGCTTTTCTATGATGCCATGTTTGAAAATACTCTGAACGGAATGCCAATATGCAGGGCTATGATTGTTACAGATGACGATAAAGCCTTGTATAACGATAAAATCCAGTTTCTGAACAACCAGTTTTTAGTAAGGAATGACCTTTTAATTGCTCCGATTATAGAAAAGCAGTCCACGCAAAACGGATTCGGTAAGCGGGACATTTATCTGCCGGCAGGCAGCAGATGGTATCAGTTCATGGACAACAAAAAGCCATTACTGCAGCCTATAGACGGGGGTACGACAATAAAGGATTATGATGCGCATGTAGAGGGCAGCAATGAGCATATGCCTTTTATACTACCCATGTATGTCAGGGAAGGTGCTGTGATACCGACAATAGAACTTGAGCAGTATGTTGGAGAACTTAATAAAAGGGGACTGCCAAACCCGATAACTATTAATATCTATCCCGGGCAGAAGGGTGAGTATACCATGTACCTCGATGACGGTATAAGCCGTTCGTCTGCACCGGCAGGAGATTCGTCGCAAGGCGCAGACCCGGCGGCAAAAAGCCAGTACAGGGAGACTCTTATAACACACTTCACTAATGACAAGACCCGCCAGATAACTGTAAAGAGGGTATTCGACGGTTATACACCCGAATATGAAAAACACTTCTACGTGGCGGTTTTACATGATCCGACAGAGACCATGGGCCAATTCGGGTGCATAGAAAGCATACAGGTAAATGGTGAGGATTTGCCTCTTATATCGGGTGGAACGCCTGAGTACAGAGCATATTTGCTTAAGAATTCAGACGATAACGCATGGTATTTCAATGAAAACATAAGGGTGTCATTTATCAAGGTGTTTGATAACAATCCCTCAATAAATATTATTATGAAGTTAAACTGATTTTTCTTCAAGAAATGTCCGTTGAAAGAAGGCTCCTCCTGTAGAATATAAAACAACAGGAGGGGCCTTTTAATCAAAGTGGGAAAGTTGGATTATTTATTAAAGAAACGATGTAATAGGTAAGAAAACATTTCCACTTTTGGTTCTGTAACGTTATATTGGGTATTCCTTAAATATATTGCTAATGCATTTTAAAGCATAACATTCAGATATGAAAAAACGGATAAGGCGAGTAGGAGATACCGATGGAATAATAGTATAATACAGAACCACCATATCTGACATGAGATAGGGTGGTTCTGCCGTATATTTTAACAAAAAATATTCAAATTTACGGGATAAATCAAAGGTTATTTCAGTTGATTATTAATGGCGACAAAAACTGCTGAATTTACATTGAAATTTCTTTTGGTTCGCTGCCGTTGAGCGTATGTCTTACGGCTCGGTGCCCCATACAAGGTTGTCTAAAATATAAGCTGTCACCTTGTCCCAATCGGTATACTCTGATGCAGTAGCATTAAACGAGTAATCGTCCGATTGAGTATAATTTCCCCAGTCACTCTTGGCAAACCTTGTTTTAATCTCTATTGAATTCCCGGAGGTTAGGTTTCCGGCACCGTTTGCAAAGCTTATTTCCAGGCAATAATCAAATTTACTGTTTGGTGATGTCGCTTTAACAAATTTACCCGATACCTTTCCGGTTTCTATAGTAGACCAGTCGCAATAGAAGTTCTGATAATTCTCGCCGTTTACTGTAAAATAGTATTTTAACTTTACATTCTGTAGATTGATAGGCAAGTCGCTTGTATTAACTAACTGGAAGTTCGGACTAATAGTCCCCGAAGTAGTCCCGGTATTCGAGTTATACATTCTGACTGTCAAGGCTCCTTTGGCAGAACTTGGAGTTGGTGAAGGTGTTGCGGTAGCTGTACGTGTAGGTGTAGCTGTACGTGTAGGTGTAGCGGTAACTCTGCGTGAAGGTGTAGCGGTAGCCCTGAGTGTAGGTGTAGCTGTAGCTGTAGCGGTAGCCCTATGTGTAGGTGAAGGTGTAGCGGTAGCCCTTCGTGTAGGTGAAGGTGTAGCGGTAGCCCTACGTGTAGGTGAAGGTGTAGCGGTAGCCCTACGTGTAGGTGAAGGTGTCACTGTAGCCGTACGTGTAGGTGTTACTGTAGTGGTATAAGAACCCGATGATGTCCCTGAAGAGTTATAAGAAACCGATGATCCCTCTGAAGAGCTATAAGAAACCGCTTGTGTCACTGTAGGACTATAAGAAGCCGTAGGTACCGGTGTAGCACTATTGGAAGCTGACGGTGTTGGTGTGCTTGCCGGAGGCGTACGTAGTGCCAAACCTGACGGAGGGTTGAATTTAATATTTCCGTTGTAATCAGTATATGTTGTATTTATTTTTGTTTCTACCTTGGCATTTCCGGTGTCTTTTGACACTGAGGTGATGGTCATTTTTATTTCCTGTACATAATATGAATTCGTGTTTATTGTTATTTCAGTACTTACATTAAGAAACGAATAGTCATCAAATTCTTGCAATTCAAAGTATTGGGAGGTCAGGTTCTTCAGGTCAATGTTGCCCTTTAAAACTATTGTATTTGAAGACGTGCTTGTAGCAGCCAGGCCTGAGCATAGAATGTCATCAGAATTCAGATAATTAAAGGAAAACATTGTTTTTTTGTCCTTATCTGTAAGGCTGCTGGTTTTCCAGCCTTCTTTTTCTTTTACGCAAAGCTTTATACCGTCTGAATAAGCTTCTGCCTCATCTGATTGCTTATCCTGTCCTGTTGTTATTTTTAAGTTGACAGTGGAGTGTATGAAGTTGTTTTTGAAATCATAAGAGTAACTGGATTGTATTTGGGACGATAGGTATACACCATCGACAGTAAGAGATGTAACTCCGGATTCTTCCGATTTGACCCGCTCAAGTGAATTCATTGCGGAGGCTGTTTTATCAAGGATGCTTTTAATATTGTTATAATCTGCTTCATTCCTTAAAAGTACGGTTGTGGATACCGGATCCCAGGCCACTTTCATCCCGAGGCTTTGCGAAATAAACCTTGCAGGTATATAGGTTCTGTTTTTATGTATGATAGGGGATACATCAATTGTTACAGGATTGTCGTTTACATATGCAGTGCTGCTGCCTATCTTCAGATATATTTTGACCGAATCCTTGGTTACCGTCACGCTTTTATCTTTGCTGTTCCATATAATATGTTGGTCATCATTCTGAACACCCAGATTACTGAGAACCTCCCTGAACGGAAGAAGAGTCCGGCCGTTTATAATTATCGGTGCACTTGAATATTTGCTCGTCTTCCCGTCTATTACAATTTTTACATTAGGGCTTTCTATAACACCGGCGGCATAGCTGGTTAAAATGCTGAAAGCCGGGAAAACAGCAAGTAATAGAGCTATAAAAATAATTTTTTTCATTTAGTTCCCCCCAAAATATCTGGTATTTTCTAAAAACACCAATTCTTAATATGTGTAATTTAATTTTAGATAAGTGCGATTTATGTGTCAAGTTATTGCATAATTTTTACTGAAGTATTTTAATGCATTATATTACAAGTCTGTAAAATGTGTCGGTGAGCGGTTTGATACCCGATGGTATTTCTAAAATAAGTGCGTTAGGTGTAAATTTTGTGCTAATACACTGTGCAAGATGGTATTTAATAGCGGGCAGCAAGACAATAATGATTTTTAGAAAGGTGAATAAGGAATTATAATTTTATAAATACACAAATATATAATAAGTAATGCGCAAGCGAGGAATACTAAAGAAAAATAAAAAGGAGATGGTATCTTTGGATTCTGAAAGAGCGAAGTTGATTATTAATTCCAAAGATGTGGTACAGGTTTTATACCAGGGTTTGCCTGTGTGGCTGGATCAGGTCAAGGAAAACAATGTTGTCGAAGTTACCAGACTTGATAGAAAACAAAAAATAGAAGTTCCGGTATATTTACTTGTTGAGAACAGAAGTGCAAATATATAAACGGGTAAAGAAAAAGTAATAGTCAATGTGCCACAGGGCTAAAAGCCTTTAAGAGTTTTTGTCGGTTTTTGCTTTGAAAAGTACTGAAAAAGTAGCTTCTATATTGATAAGGAAGCTATTTTTTTAACCGTCATTAATAATTATAAGTCGCGAATCATAACCGGTTTAAATATGCAGTAAGTTACTATTTCAAAGGAGAAGCCTTTGAAACGCTACAGAAGCAAAAGTGGAAATGTGTTCTTACTTAGAAGAGGAATCCGCGAAAATCCGGGACTGGCCAATTTGCTTTGCTGCATTGCCAGTGCTATGAAGGCGTTATTCTGGCATTTGCGGCAGGAGAGCTACGAATTTGTGATTAATGAACCAGAAATTGAAGGAAAACGCTTTAGAAACTGCGATTTATTGGGAGAATATGCAGAATAAAATAAGATTTGGAGGAAATTCGAGGGTTGTCTTATTTTTCAGTTAAAGGGTATAATTTTAGGGTTGCTAATTTTACAAGGAGAGGATTTAGAAAATGAAAGATTTGTTTACTAATAAAAATATATTGATAATGGGTCTGAGAAATAAGTGGAGTATATCCTGGGGTATAGCCAAAGCGCTCCATGAAGAAGGTGCAAATATAATTTTTACATATCAGGGAGAAAGAGAAAGGGAAGGCGCTGAACAGCTTGCAAATGACCTTGGAAAGTCTACCATTTACTCCTGTGATATATCTTCCGATGAGGAAATTGACATTTTATTCGATAAGATTAAAAGCAATTTCGGAGAAATTCATGGAGTGGTTCATGCTATTGCCCATGCCAACAGGGAAGATCTTCAACATGATTATGTCTATACATCTAGAGAAGGCTTTGCCCATGCAATGGACATAAGCGTATACTCGCTTGTAGCAATTTGCAAACGTGCTAAAGAGATAATGCCTGAAGGCAGTTCCGTAATAACGCTGTCATATCTCGGGGCTGAAAAAGTTCTTCCGGGATATAACGTAATGGGCGTTGCAAAGGCTGCTCTTGAGGCAAGTGTAAGATATTTGTCCAGTGACCTTGGATCTCAGGGTATAAGGGTTAATGCCATATCTTCCGGTCCGATAAAGACAATTTCCGCAAAGGCAGTCAAGGATTTCAGCAGCATTCTGGGAACGGTTGAAGAAAAGGCGCCTCTTAAGAGAGGGGTTGAACAGAGCGATTTGGGAGGTTCGGCAGTATACCTCTTAAGCAGCTTGTCCAGCGGTGTAACGGGAGAAATTATATATGTTGACTGCGGATACAGCATAATGGGCTAAGAGGCACGTAAAATATTACTTCCACTTTCCAAGCTGGCCACCCCACCAAGGGTGTAGCACAATTATAGCGGAAGTTATATTTGTACTTTACCTAAGTAAGCTCCGTTGTATTAAGAATTATTCCAAGCAGCATTAAAAAGGCTCGGTCCGTTGTCTCGCCTCACTGCTTGCTTATGCAAGCGGGGCTTCGATGGCTCCGAGCTTTTATTAGGAGCATTTTTACTTTATTCCTTTTTTATAGTCCTGAGGAGTTTTTCCCGTTACCTTTTTAAATAACTTGCTGAAGTATTTGGAATCCGAATAACCAAGGCGGCTGCTGATTTTGTCTATATTCAAATTGCCGGTTTTTAACAGTTCCTTGGCGTTTTCAATCCTTAGGTGTGTCTTGTAATCTACAAAGTTTACCCCTGTATTCTTTTTAAACAGCTCACAGAAATATGTAGGATTTAAATGCACATATTTTGATACCTGCTCTAGAGAGATATTCTTATCAAAATTATCTTCAATGAATTTTTTTGCGTATTCAATTATATTTTCTTCGGTTAAAGGATTTTTTTGTGAGTAAAATGCACAAATACGGGTGAGTATATCCTTTACGGCCTCAATGAGCTCTTCTAGTGAAGCAGCATTTTTTATTCTTTCCGATGGATGAACTCCGCCGCTTTCCGATAATTCATATTCAACAAAAGATAGCTGTATTTCCAAACGGTTTTGAACGGACTGTATAAATGAAAGGAAAAAGTCTTTTACAAGTTCCTGCTTTGTTTTGCAGTTAGCTTTCAGATGGCTGTACAAGTTGTCAACATATGCGATTGCAGGTTTGATATCCGATATTTTCAGGTTTACAACTATATCCTCAAGAATATCGGCTTGCAAAGTAAAGCTTAGAGTATCACAGAGCCGGTTGGGAGTATAAAAGAAGATTTCTTCATTACTTTTCCAGAACTTTAATTGGAGGGCTTCACAGCACTGTACATACAAATTCGGCAATTTCGTGATTTGCTGGGCAGTGATACTTACGCCAATCGACAGATCCCCTTTAAAGTGCCTTCTATATAGAGCAGTACACAGGGTTAAAGCTCTTTTACACATTTCGGGATTTATTTTGTCTTGAGGGTGGTTGATTATTGAAATTATTTCGCCGCTCTTCGACGAATTTACAAAGGTCACAGCCTTGAGGTATTTTTTCATTATCCTGACAACAAAAGAGGTATAGCTTTTCGGTTTGCTGTCAACAGCGGTTTTATCAGGACAAAAAACCATAATGCTGTAGTAAGGATTAATAAAGCTGAGGTTATACCTTTTCAATTCACTTTTTATGGATTCAAGAGTCAGGTAATTGGGCAGTATAAGCTGGTTTAAAAATTTATCTTTCAGGATTGTCAATGTTTTCTCGTACTGGCTTTTAAACAGGTTCCTTTCTTCATACTGCTTTCTTTCAATTAAAATGGACTCTTTAATCTTTAAAAGAACCTCCGATATTTCCTTCTGGTCAACAGGCTTTAATATATAATCCGTTATTCCATAATTCATTGCTGTTTTGGCATACTCAAAGTCGCTGTAACCGCTTATAATAATTATTTTAATTTTAGATGAAAAGCCGTGTATTTCCTTAATAAGCTCAAGGCCGGTCAGACCGGGCATTTTGATGTCGGTAATCAGAATATCAGGCTGGTATTCTTTACAGAATTGCAGGGCCTCCAGACCGTTAGACGCTTCGCATACCAAAGACAGCCCCAATTTTTCAAACGGTATGGTTCTTATTATGGCTGCACGTACCCACTTTTCATCATCGGCGATAATTACTTTCATATTTCATGTTCCTTTCATTCAACAACTGGAATTACTATTTCTACTATTGTACCTACCTGTGCCTCACGGAACTTGATTCCGTACTGCTCTCCAAAGTAAAGCTTAATTCTTGAGTTTACATTTAGTATACCTATTCCTGTTCCCGAGCCGGAGCCGTTCTCATTTGGTGCTGCAGAGCTGCCGTCAGACAGGCGCTTGTTAAGTTCCAAAATTTTATCATGGGGAATACCTATGCCGTCGTCGGAAATCTCTATCTTGAAAATGCTCCCGACATCCCAGATAGTAACCTTTATAACCCCTTTCCCCAATTTCATCTCCAGGCCGTGCTTTATTGAATTTTCCACAATCGGCTGTAATATAAGCTTTAACATTTTGTAATCATAAACTTTCTCAGGGATATTGTATATGACCTCGAATTTATCATCATGTCGGAAATTCTGAATAGTTATGTAGTTATCCAGGTTTTCTATTTCTTCCCTCACCGTTACAAGTACATTACTGTTTATACTGTATCTAAAGAGCAGGGATAACGATTTTGCCATTGATGCAATGCTGTCTATCCCATGGTATAAGGCAGCGCCGCGTATTGATTCGAGTGTGTTGTACAGGAAATGCGGATTAATCTTATTTTGAAGCGAGTTTAGCTCGGCTTCCTTCTGCTTTAGCTGGTTATAGTAAACTTTATTGATAAGGTTATCAACATTTGATGTGCTGTCAGGGCTTTCGGGCTGTAGGGCAGCATCGGTGTTTTGTGCATCAAGGTTCATTCTTGTCGGAAAGCTTCCCTTTTCATATTCCGTTATTACCGAGGCAAGCCTGGCGATGGGCTTTAAAAGTATTATGTGGACAACAAAGGGAAAGGCCAGGAATAATAGTAAGCATGCAGAAATAATTAAAAGGGAATTATCACCAAAAGATGAAATGTTAAATATTGCTTCATGTACAGGAAGCAGGTATATTGCTTTCCATTTTATCTTAGAGGAGGAGTTGAACGATACAATGTTATATTCTTTATCATCGATATTTCGCAAGTAAGTTCCGGGGGATGTATTGTTTAATGCCTGTTGAATTCCTTCATCAAGGGGTGCCGTCAATAAGCTGTCGGATTTGCAGTACATAATTGTGTTTCCGGGAGGAGAATCGGCTTTGTTTGATGGCTCCTGGTTTATTATATACAAATCACCCATATCGCTGAAATAGTTGGATTTTTTAATTATATCATCAAGAGTATGGTAATTGAAATCAACAAGTAAAACGCCAATTTCTTTTCCGGAGTGATCTTTTAATGCTTTTGCAGCCGAAAACACGTATTCTTTATCGCCCTGACCGAAAAACTTGAGTGACGTCCCGATGAATTTAACCTTCTGGGGGTTTTTTACAGCGTCCGCATACCAGTTCTTCTTAAACATGTTGTCTATCAATGTGGGAGTATAGTATTTACAGTACACTGTATAAGGTTGCTGGTTCCTTAAAAAATATATACCGGTGATGTTCAGATTTTGAATGCCGGAAGCGGTATCCAGCAGTATTTCCTGTGCTTTTGTATAGGAGCGTGTATCCAGCTGGTTAGGATTGTCGGGCAATTCTTCCATGAGGCTAAGGAGTGATTCGTTTTTGGAAGAAACGTTAAAGAAAGACTCAATACAGCTAATATAGTTATCAAACTCGTATATAATTTGCTTGCTGTTTTGATCTATAAGGGAAAACGATCCTTTTACCTGCATGACGGCTCCAAAAACAAATAAAGGTATTAATATAAGCAGTAAAAATGACAGTATAAACTTGGAGCGCATTATAAGATAGAGTCTGCTGCTGCTTCCGGACAACTTAAAGGCCTTTTTTTTATAAATAGGGTTCAAGGATTTCATTTTGACAACCTTTCGAAAATATGAATTATTTGTTTCGCGAAAAACATTTTACATTTCTAATTCTATTTTTTCGCGAAATCATATATCTTGATCCATTGAACACGAAACACTTTATGAATATTCCTTTGCGCGTTCAATATAGATAAAAACTATTACTGCTTCTTTAATTTTAAATAAATTTTGATGAAAATACAATCCGAAAAAAAGCCACCTTTTTTGTGAAATTAATCTACTTCAGTTAATAGGGTTAAATTGCTAATATATAATTGGAAAATCAAATTTATTAAAATAAATTTACAATTAAGGGAAGGATGTGTCCGGTATGGATGAGATTAAAATTTTGATAGCTGACAGGCCCTCATTAATAAGGGATGGATTGCTGACAGTACTTGATTCCGATGAGAATATGTGTGTGGTCGGAGCTGTTGATAAAAGCTCTGATGCCTATGACATGATAGAAGATTTATGCCCGAATGTTGTCATAATGGATATCCAGATATCAGAAAACAGCCTGGATGTTATAAGCGCTATCAAAACGGACTTTCCGGGTATAATTGTAATTGTTTTTACCGATCTGGATAACGATGAATATATTACTCGTGCACTTTCATACGGAGCCAATGGCTACCTGTTAAAAGACATTGTAAAGGAAAAGCTGATAAGGACAATAAGGGAGGCAGTAGACGGCAACATGGTTATGCCTTTGGCTATAGCTGCCAAGCTTGCTACAAAACTTAAGAAGCTGTATGAAGACTCCATAAGGAGGGAAAACATAAAGGCTTTGGGATTTTCGCAAAGGGAAAAGGAAATTGCCGACCTTCTGGTGAGGGGGTTCAGCAACAAACAAATAGCGTCTGAATTATATATCTCGGAAGGAACAACAAAGAATTACGTAAGTACTATATACAATAAGGTTGGAGTAAACGACAGGACGAAAGCCGTTATCTTTTTAAAGGAACATATAGCGAGTTGATGAATTATTATAGACAGATTTCCTGAAATTCCCTGACATTAAATACAATGAACCCGCTCAAATCAGCGGGTTCATTGTATTTAATCTATGAAGCTTTTTCTTAGAGAATGTATCCGGCTTATGATTTGCTTGCGGAGAGTTCCTTTAATTCCTTGCCTGACTTTTCCAAATCTTCAAATGCTGAGGAGATTGAATGGATAATATTGTTTTGATCTTCAACAGAAGCCAGTACCTCTTCTGTCGACGCTGAACTTTCCTGCGCAATGCTTGCTACAGACTCTATTTTACTATAAACGGTATCAAACTCAGCTTTAACTAATTTAAAACTTTTTTTCTTACTGTAGCGTTTCACTCTTATGTTTTTGGGTTCTTGCAGAATAAAGCATTTTTATTTATTGACATTTATTTTGGTCTGTTCTAGGCTATTATTATATAGAAAATTATAGAATTAATTTCCGGGCATCTTTTGTACCGATTATATTAAGGTTTATAATTTTCTATCCATGAATAGATATTCTATATGCCCATTATAAGTCAGGAGGAAAAATGAATGAGAAAGTTGATTTGCACGGTAATGATAATTGTAGTATCAATTTCAATTATTATGACGGGATGCAGCAGCAGTAGTAAAGAAAAGAAAAAGGACGGAAAATCCGATGCTAAGGTGACCGCCGCTAAAGAATTAACTTTACGGCAGGCAGCAGAAGAGCGAAAAATGCTTATAGGAGCTGCTATTGAGCCTCAGTATCTGGATGAACCCCAGTATGCAGCTATTCTTAAGGAGCAGTATAATTTTATTACTCCCGAGAACAGGATGAAGTGGGGATTTATTCATCCCAAGAAAGACCAGTATGACTTTGTCAAAGCGGATAAAGTTGTTGATTTTGCACTGCAAAATAATATGAAGGTAAGAGGACATACTCTGGTATGGCATATAGAAAACCCCGACTGGCTTACCACGCAAACATGGACAAAGGAACAGGCGCTTGCTATCCTGGAAGACCATATTAAAACGGTAGTAGGCCATTATAAGGGAAAGGTATATGCATGGGATGTTGTTAATGAAGTATTGGACGCGTTTGCCTTAAGAGACAACCTGTGGCTGAAAGCTATAGTGCCCGAATACATAGAAAAGGCATTCATCTGGGCACATGAAGCCGACCCTGATGCAAAGCTTTTTATAAATGACTTTTTTGTAGAGGAAAAGGGCGTAAAATCGGACTACCTATACAAATTCGTAAGAGAGCTTCTGGATAAAAAAGTTCCTTTGGACGGAGTCGGATTCCAATTTCACATAGATATGGAAAATCCTATGGATATGGAAAGAATAAATGAAAACGTAAAAAGATTTTCCGATCTCGGCCTTGATGTGCATTTTACAGAAGTGGATATCCGTATTACAGGGTTACCTACCGAGGAATTACTTGCAAAGCAGGCCAAAATGTACTCTGACCTTATGAATTTGGCCCTGAATTATGAAAAAGTGAATGCATTTACAATGTGGGGCATCACCGATAAATACTCGTGGGTTCCGGCATCATACTCAGAGGCGGGCGCAGCGCATATTTATGACAATGAATACAAGCCGAAGCCTGCGTATACGGCTCTTGTGGAAGCCTTGAAGACGGGTCCCGTAAAAGTCGATTATGCGCAGCTCAGAATAGAAGAAATGAAGACCAGAAATGTAGCTACTCCTTTTGAAGCTGTAGCGGCGTCAAAAATTCCGGTTATAGACGGCAAAATGGGAGCTGATGAGTGGAAAGATGCGGTAATTTATCCGTTTGCATATAACCAGCTTGGACTGAATGACACAAGAACGCCTGAGGATGTGACTGACTTGAGCGGGACGTGGAGAATCATGTACAAGGATAATAAAATATACGGTCTTGTTACCCGTATGGATAATGTAACCATGACCAATCAGGTAACCAACTATGTTAATGACTGTGTAGAAC
>JAEZNF010000253.1 GCA_023441845.1 Bacillota bacterium
GGTATCAAGCTTTACAACCTCATCAAAATCCAATATGCTGCTTCTTCCATTAACCTGCCACATGCCTGTTATTCCTGGTTTGATGCTAATCCTGCGTCGCTGGTAATTTTCATACTTGCTCACCTCGTCAAGCGTAGGCGGCCTTGTTCCAACCAGGCTCATTTCCCCTCTCAAAACATTTATAAACTGTGGCAATTCATCTATGCTTGTCTTCCTGATAATCTTTCCAACCTTGGTAATCCTCGGGTCATTCTTTATTTTAAACATCAGTCCGCCGTTTACCTCATTGCGCGCTCTCAGCTGGTCTTTTTGTTCTTCAGCATCTATACACATTGAACGGAATTTATATAGTTTGAAGGTTCTTCCATTCAGCCCAACCCTATCCTGCGCAAATATAACAGGCCCCGGGGAATCAAGCTTTATCGCAGCCATAACAAATATTGAAATAAAACCGGTTATAAGAATGCCCATAAAAGCTCCCACTATATCCATAAGCCTTTTAAGGAACAACTGGGCTTGATTAAGTGAAACCGTATCAAAAGTCAACATAGGCAAAGTTCCGATATTACTCAAATATGTCTTGGCAATCTTAAGATCGTATAAATCGAGCAGCATCCTGACCGTAAGCCCCATCTCTTCGCACATCAGCACATACTTCTCAACCTCACCGAAATAGGTCTTGGGAAGTGCAAATATAATTTCATCAACGGCATTATCCTTGATAATATTTTCAAGGTTCTCTATCGTCCCAAGCTCCACATGACCTTTTATAGGCTTGTTTACATTCGCACGAACATAACCTAAAATGTTTATATCAATTTTATTTCTGTTAACATACTCTGTAAACTTTCTTGCCACTGAAGGAACACCGACAATTATAACCCTGGAAGTCTTATGTAATCTCATATGCCTCTGCATAGCGGAATACTTGTATACGAATTTTTCAACTGCAAGCGTAATGCAGCTTACAACAACAAATGTGCCATACAAATACCTGCTGAACATTGTTTCCTTTACAAAAAACATCATGGCTGCAAGCAATAAAGCCGATAAAAAGGATGAAAAAAGCACAATTCTCAATAATTTGTCGTAATTAAAATAGACAATCTTGTCAAATATTTTGGAATTCCCCATAAGGAAAAGCCATACAGGTATGTACACAAGCAATATCCATATATATTGGCTAATATCAAAAAGCTTTGCATACCTGATCGCAATGTAATAAGAAATCGCATATGATAATGCTAAAACAATGATGTCGACCAATGCCTGAAAAATGTTGGCTGATGAAAGAATGTTCGCTCTATGCATATTCCTTCTATTCCCCCTTAGTAAACTCTCATCCACAAGCCCTATAGTGTCTAATTAAGCAAGCCCTTCCACACACTAACAAGCAAATGTAGCTCTCTCTCTCTATCTATATTAATTATTATATCATAATAATTAATAATTTACTAGCAAATTTTGTAATTTCAGTCAAACTATTTAATTATTCATTTGTTATTTATCAAAATATGTACATTTTGTACAATACCACAAACACGAAATATTACCACTTCAAACATGCATGGGTCTTTAAAGATAACTTTATAAATTAACAGGACTTTACCTTATTATAGCAATATCAATTCTAACACAAATACTTCTATAAAAGAATAATATAAATTAATTTTATGTAGATTTAGTGCAAATCATGGGCTTTTCATAAATCGGCAACAACTGCTTCGATTTTACCTTTGTTAGAGGATATAATCTTGTGCTGGAACCACGGTTATAATACCCTTTTCATTTTAAATCTCCTATTCCAAATTCCTTTGAAGCTCCCCTTGTATTACATTCAATAATCACTAAAAACACCTGCGCTAAATGGCACCCAAAAGTCACTCTACAAAGGTGTCTAAAATTCTAATCCTGTAGTTATGATTTGAACTTTAGACAAATGTGCTAACCATTTATAAGTTGTGAATATATAAGTCCGTAATATGTCTAAAAAAACCCCTTTTAAAACACTCCTACTCATACTTATAATAGTAATACGATGCCCTGCCGGTTTCCAACTTAGTAAGAATTGCCCCTATAATATGTGCATTAACTCCATCTAGAGCCTTCTTTGCACGTTTTGCCATATCGATTCTGGTATCACCGCTTGCAAGCACCAGAATAGCACCATCAGCTATACCTGCAAGAATTGCAGCATCGGTAACCTGCCCGACAGGAGGAGTGTCCAATATTACCACATCATAATCCTTCTTTAACTGCTCCAACAGCTGATGCATCTTTTTTGAATTAAGTATTTCAGCAGGATTAGGCGGTATAGGTCCACTGGTTAAAATATAAAGATTGGAAATATCGTTCTTTTCGACTATATTTATCTTTTTGATTTCTTTATCTCCGGTTAATACGTTTGTAAGGCCTTCACCGTTTTTAATCCCAAAATAGTGGTGAACCTTGGGCTTACGCAAATCAGCATCTACAATGAGCACCTTCTTGCCCGACTGTGCAAGCGTTACGGCTAGATTTACAGTTGTTACCGTCTTACCGTCACCAAGCGAGGGACTGGTTATAATTATAGCCTTCATTTCATTATCTACACTGGCATACTGGAGATTTGTGCGTAATTCCCTGAACGCCTCAGATGCCGGCGCTTTAGGGTCGTTACTTGTTATCAGATTTTTAAGATACTGCCGTTCAAGCTCCTCAGCATCTTTGGCTTTCTTCTTGCCCCTCTTACCACCTTCAAATTGAGGAACAGTTCCGATAACATTTAGCTCTAGCTGTTTTTCAACATCCTCCGGCTTTTTGAAGGTATGGTCTAAAAATTCAAGCGCATATATCAACGCAGCACCTAGCAATAAGCCAAGCACTCCTGCCATTCCCACACTCTTCTTCTTGTTTGGCTTCACCGGTGAAGTAGGAACCTTTGCAGTATCAATGATCTTTACATTTTTAACCTCTATTATATCCGATGCCATTTCCTTGATTACCGCTGCAAGATCGTTTACAACATTTGCGGCAAGTTTTGGGTCCTTATCTTCATAACTAATCTTGAATAGTCTGGAATCCTTTAATGTCTGAACATCTACATTGCTCTGAAACCTTTTAATATCAACACCCAGCTTCTGTTGTATCCTTTCGGCAACCAACCTGGACTTCAATATTTCTCTATAATCAATAATCAACTGACTGCCCACCTGTAAATCTGAAAGGCTCAAGTTCACCTTATCCTTCTCTTTTCCAAGAAACAGAGATGTTTCAGCCCTGTATATTGGTTTCAAGTAAAATCGTGTTACTGCAAATGCAGTACCAGCAGCCAGAACAAAGCATATCACTATCAGATACCATCTTTTCAAAAGTAAGTATAACATCTCACGCAAGTCAATTTCCACAAAATCATTTTTCTCCATTTTTAAATCCCCTTTTGCCTTTTATTAATCATCCGACATTAAGTAACTATATTTATAAAAGAGTTCTTTGGCTCTTTCGTAATCACCACCGAGTGTTTTCCTAAGATATGCCTTTACCTCTTGAAGTTCATCCTCAGTATAGCCACCTTCACCTACACCCTGAACGTAGCCTATATCTACCCTGGGATAAATCCTTCTGAAATCTGCAAGGTCTGCATCATCTATTTCATCTCTATATTTTTGTATACGCGCTTCAACCCAGTTCAAAGGCTCCTCTTGCACATTAGTAGGCACCGGTGTCGGTTCCTGGTAGTAGCCCCCCGATGCGGTTTGTGTTTGAAGCGGTTTTGTTATCGGTCCTGGTGTAGATGTACTTATACCCGGCTTGTCTGTATTTTTAACCTCATGGGTACTTATGTCGTTTTTGGGTTCAGCTGTTTTGCTTTGTTCCCCCAGCTTGTATGCAGGTGTATTTGCAGTTTCGGACATTGAGGGCTGAGTGCTTAAGTTTCTTCCGCCAATATCCGATATTATTGGGTCACCTTTTTCAGAATTTATAATCAAAGGCACAATCAAGCCTGTACCCACCGTGAGAAGTGCAACTAAGATTATAATTATCCACTTTTTCATTCTCACCCTTCTTCCGATATGTGAAACCTCACACTACATAATTATTATACACTTACTAACATTTGTCAATTTTCCTGAAGCATTCTAATAAAAAGTTTTTCTGACTACAAAATAACACACAATAACATTACCCTATGTAAAAATATTCTTATTCTATATTTATCTCTGGAGTAAGATTAAGACTTACTTTTCATTAATTAGATTTTATGTCATCTTAGAAAGTAAAAACTATGATAACCAAAATCCGAATATTTTAAGCAAAACATTAACTATTGTGTATTAAAGAATAAAACAAAAATACACGATAAAAAATGTCCCACTAATACACTATTTTATCATATGTCTCTTAGAATTTCTACATAATAATTATACTATTTCAGCGCATTAATCCAGTACTTCCGGAAGCTTTCAACCGAAAACAGGTGTATTTAATGGCATACTAACTAAGTTCATACTTATAAATGATTAAACACATTCACTTTATAAACTTTTCTTTAAACATACTAAAAAAGCTCTTTTTTGGTGCCGGCTTCATATATTCTATTTCCTTATTATCCAAAAGCCTTTGCGGGTTTATATTTAATAGTATATCTGCACTTTCAGTATCAATATGTTCTGTAAGAATTCTTTCAATTCCTCCAACATGCGACAACCTTCCAGGGTTGCGGTGCGAATCTGTGGCCGCAAAATGAGCCAACCCTCTTGTAAGCAGCTTTATAGCAAACGACTTCTCGGCCTCACCATATTTACCGACTATACTGTTCAAATTCAGCTGCAAAAGTACGCCTTTGGAAATGAGCTTTTCTATTCTATCCATGTCCAATATGGCGCAGTATCTTTCAGGATGTGCAAATACCGGGATATACCCCTCCACCTGCAGTCTAAAAAACACATCTTCAATATATGAAGGGATTTTGCTAAAAGATGTTTCAACAAGAGCGTATTTTGAACCGTTCAGAGAAAGAACCGTTTTTGATTTTAACAACTCCGGCAGTTCAGGAGTTATATAAAGCTCCATTCCTTCATAAATATTCATTCCAGGCACCTCTTGTGCAATTACTTTTCTTAGCTCATCAACCTTCTTACGAACTGTTTCCGGGGATGCCGCATAATTACTGCCCGGAATAAAATGTGGCGTTGCAATAATTTCATTTACACCATTATTTTTCAGTGTCCTGCAGGAATTCAGCGATTCTTCCATTGATCTCGGTCCGTCGTCTATTCCCCACAATACATGACAATGAATATCTATCATAAAAACACATCATTCCTATTAAATAAAAGTAAAATCACGATTATCCTGAATAAAACCATAAGAAAGGGTATTTCCTGTACACTCAGATTATATCGTTGTCTAGGAAATACCCTATTAATATTATTTTAACCAATTAAACATTCTTTAAAAAGCGATCATATTAGAGTTCAGGATAGCTCATACCGCTAACTCCAAAGCATCTGTCAATAATTGCACCAACTTCTGCTCTTGTAATAAAGTTATTTGGCTTAAATGTATTGTCATCGTATCCTTTTATAATTCCAAGTTTTACAGCTGCGGCTATCTGCTGTTTAGCCCAATCAGGTATAGCGCTTTTAGCATCATTAAACTTAAGTTCTTCGTTTTTGGATAAATCTACAGCAAATGCTTTCATAATCATTACAGTGAATTCGGCACGAGTAACCTTATCCATCGGTTTTATAGTATTATCCGGATAACCTTTTATGAAGCCTTTGTCAAGTGCAGTTTTTATGTAGCCTTGAGCCCATGAAGGAATAGTCTTTGAATCCTTGAAACTTAAGTTGGCATCTTTAGCCGGACTTAATCCCAGAGCTTTTACTATTAATGTAACAACTTCAGCTCTTGTCATGTGTGTATTAGGTTTGATTGATCCGTCCGGATATCCTGTTATTATACCACTCTCAATCAAGCCTATGAGATTGTCTTCAGCCCAATGTCCGAATATATCCCCGTATGGGCCAACACCTGGCTTTATTGTTTCAGGCTCTTCAATAGTAGTGCCATCGCCACGATATACTATTACAACATATCTTGCTTTCGATTTGTCTGCAGCTGTCACTGTATAGAATACAGGATGGCTGAAGTTCTTCTTTTTATCTGATTCAGGTTTGATTGAATCTCCCTTGTATTCTATTGTAGGTACAAGATTTTTTAAATCTGTTCCCATAGGAACCTTAACTACTATTGTACGTAAATTTTCGAATATCACACCTTTTGCTGCAGGATCCTTGAAGGAGAAGGATGTAATCTGCTTATCCGAAGGCTTTCCTGCTGTTGGTGTTGGTGTAGGTACAGTTGTTGATGCATCTGTCGGTGCTAAAGTTGCTGTAGATGTTGGTGTTGCAGCAGGTGTATCAACAACTCCGCCGCCTCCACCATTACCACCACTACTGCCGCCATTACCTGATGTAGGTGCAGGTGAAGTCTTTTTATAAATATATGGATTCTTAGGATTAAATTGATTTAAGTAAGCTTTGAAATTTGCTATCTCCGTATCGGAAGCTGCGTTGTTTATTACAGCTGCCGCTCTTTCAAGCAATTCATCAAAAGTATCTATATTCTTTGCTTTCAAAGTACCTATACAATCTATAACCGCATTGAATGAATCTTCTAAAATTCCGGCATATTTAAACTGTATTTTTTTAGCATTAGCATCTCCGTCAAAAACCACCGGGTTTAATCCTGAAAATCGGCTAGTATTGTCCAATAATGCCAATGTTAATCTTACTCCGAAATTATCAGGATCTTCTTCCTTATTATTGACAAGGCCGTTTATCTTTTTTGCTATACTTTTAATTCCCTGCACATTAACAGTAGCAGGTATACCAGCATTTATAAAAGTACATATAAGATTTCTTTGTCCTTTAGACAACTTATCATATTGTGCTAATGCTGCTTCAATATCATTTGGATCGAGTGCAGGAATCAACTCTTGGATATCCGATACACGAGTTTCTTCTTTAGAGTCCAATACGTTTTTTGTAAAGTCTTTTCTGACTTGTTCATCAGTAATTGACAAAACTTGTTCTATTACCAATTGAAGTGGACTGAGTCCTGTCGTACCTGTGACAGGAGTCGTAGATGTAGCTTGCGTTCCCTCAGTTGAAGCAAATGAAGTAGTAAGTAACATACTTGCAGCAAGACACATGATTAAGAACACACTTAGTAGTTTCTTAAGTTCCCTTGAGTTTTTAACCATTTTAAAAAATCCCCCCTAAAAAATTTACATTGAATAAAGACATTTGAATTATTTAAAACAAACTTGATTCCCTGATTTATCTAATAATGCGA
>JAEZNF010000260.1 GCA_023441845.1 Bacillota bacterium
CTATATGCTGCGCAAAAAGCTCTGAAAGAATACATTAGCAAACTGGATTTTATTGTAGAGCAGCGTACCAGCCAGCTGAAAAATATTAATAACAGACTCCTTGAAAATCTGGAATATGCAAGGGATATACAGAAATCAATGCTTCCGGTATTCTTACCGGATACATCGAAGATCGGATTCAGTGTATTATATTTGCCTGCTGAAAAGCTCAGTGGTGATTTTTATGATGTATTTCATCTCGATGATCGCCACATAGGCTTCTACGTTTGTGACGTTTCAGGCCATGGCGTGCCTGCCGCGATGCTGACAGTATTTCTGAAACAATGTATAGACAGCTATGTGGAATCAGATCGGCGGAACGGAGAGATATCTTCTCCGGCTAATGTTCTGAAGCGATTGTATGAAGCTTTCAACAATACTAATTTTAGAGATGATGCGTATATTTTGCTGCTCTACTTTGTTTATGATGCAGAGGAGAAAAGGCTAGTATACAGCTCAGCCGGACTAAACGAATCACCGATTCTGGCAAATCGTGAAGGGGATATTAGTGAAATAGTTGTAAGCGGATTTCCAATATGCAGACTCCGGGAAGTATATGATGTGAAATATACGGAGCATCACTTGAACATGAAGAATGGAGACAGGTTGTATTTATTTACAGATGGGCTGGTTGAGGCGCAGAATAATGAAAAAAGGAGATATTCGACAATTAGATTGAAGCAAGTATTGCAGGATCATACCGATACTCCTTTATATGATCAAACTGCAAAGATTTCGGATGATTTTATACAATTTTCTTCCAGCACAAAGCTAAAAGATGACGTTACATTGCTGGCAGTAGAGTTCAGATAATAAAAAATATATGAAATGCAGGAATTAAGGGTTTTAATATCGAATTATGTTATAGCGGGGACCGATAATGTCGGTACAGCAGTGTTTTGGAGGTGCAGGATGTCAACATACTATACGGTTGCAGCTACAATTGCAATATTAATAAGTGCAGTTGTCATTTTTTTGATATTTAGCAAGCTTAAGCTGTTAAGTCTTAAGCTGCTTATATCAACAACTGTTGCGGCATTGTTAACTGCCATATCATTGCCTCGTGTTTATAGCATACTTTCTGTCAACGAAAAGAGTATATCAATTTTTTCTGCAATATTACCTGTTGCTGCAGTGACGATAGCAATATACATCGTATTGGTGATTGTATTGAGTATCGTGATCTCACGTGTTATACCAAAGGTCGGTGCAAAGCAGGAAGAAACAGTCTTTCAGGCAGAGGAAGCCGCATTATCCGAATCGGATCCAAGTGTGAACAAGGTGGCTGACGGAAACTATCTGGAACAGATTTTTATTAATATGAGTAACGAGGAGCATAATGAATTTACTGGTGGTGCAGAGAGAGAAAATGAGCCGGAAAGCGTAGAAAAGGCAGAAAAAGTGGATGCTGAAGAAAATAACTTCGAAAAATCTGTTGACAGTGATGAAAATATTGATAAAATGGGAATAGAAAATATAGTACAGGAAAGTGAAAATCTTACTATTGAAGAGTGTATTGAGGAAGCCTTCAGACTTAAAGCCCAGGGCGACGGAGAAGGTGCTATACTTTATTTTATGTATGCACTGGATAAAATGCCTGATCAGGACCTTACTTTCTGGATTGTACTTGATATATGTGTTTTGTATAAAGCTTTGGGACAAAGCGATCTTGCATTTGATATATTAAACGGATATTATGATACCTTTGGAGAGAACATGGATATCTCTGTCAGAAAAGAAATTGAGAGTAATTTGGCTGAAATACAGGCTTGACTATAAGGTTGGCTTTGCGCAAAATGAAGGAGGGTATTCATACCATGAAAAAGACTCAAAAAATACTTGGGTTGCCTATTATTAGTATATCTGACGGACTTGAAGTCGGTAAAGTAAAGAGTATCATAATAAATGCAGACAAGGGTGCCATCGATTACATTGTTGTAGACAGTGGAATACAGATATTCAGTGCAAGAGTGATACCTACCGAGGATGTACTTGGGATAGGGGAATACGCACTAACCATCGAGAATGAAGCGGCTATTACCGATATCAGCAGGATACCGGCGGCTATTCAGCTTCTTCAGAATGATATAAGGGTAAAGGGTACCAAGGTTCTTACCAAAAAGGGAAGACTTGTTGGTGAGATTGGCGATATTTATATTGATGATAATGATAATTGCAAAATAACCGGACTGGAGTTTATAGCCGACATTACTCAGAAAAAAATCAGCCTGATACCACGCGATACGGTAATCACCTTCGGAAAGAACCTGACAGTTGTAAAAGAGGATATTGAAGCTTCGCTGCTTGATACTCCGGAGCAATTGGGTGCAGATGTAGTACTTCACGAAGCCGAAAAAAAAAATAACCCGTATATAGATGAAATTGGCGGACTTACTTTTAATGAAGCAGCTTCTATGAATGAAACAACCACTGCAGAAGAACTGCCGTATTTTGAAAATACGAATGCGGAGCCTGCCACATCAGATGAGGCCAGCGGTACCGGTGATAACGCATCTATACTCTTTGAACAAAGACAAAGACAGTATCTCAACGGGAGATATGCTACCAGGACCATCAGTGACAATATGGGAAATATTATTGTCGCTGAAGGGACACAGATTAATGATGCAATCATTGATGAAGCAAAATCCAAAGGTAAATTGGTTGAGCTTGTAATGAATAACAGAGCATAAAAGCTGCAAAAGAAAAGCGCTATGGAGTTGTAAATCTGTGAAAAAAAACTACAATACACTGCTTGTTTTTTTACTAATAATGGCACAGAGCATTCTCGGCATAGGGGCGGGAGCAGCCGCTTTGTTAAATACGTCCAGAAAGGCTTTGCCGGCAAGCGTTTATGTAGAAGAATTGCCTTTAGGGGGCATGAGTTACACCTCAGCACAAGAGAAAATAGAATCAAGCTATTCGGAAATATTAGAAAAAGGGACGATTCGTCTTGAAGTTGAAAAAGGGAAGACTTATGAAATCCCTTTTTCTCAAATAAATGCGGGTATTGATGTTGAAGCTACACTGCAATCAGTTGGCACAGTGAAAAGCATCAGTGATATACCGGTTCTTTTTCATTCTTTTTTCGGGCACTCGAAACACGTACTTCAACCGGTTATCTGTTTTGATGAAGGAAAGTTGAGAAAAGTATTACTTGGATTGTCTGAGGACATTTATATACAACCTGTGGATGCAAAAATCAGTTACAAGGATCATGTGGTCCATAAACAAGCAGAGACCAACGGCATCGCACTAAATG
>JAEZNF010000272.1 GCA_023441845.1 Bacillota bacterium
GCAATGCATACCGGGTTTTGTTATTGGGCTACTGAGCCAGGTGATAACCCTGACTATACAAGGTTCATAATTGATTATCAGAAGATCACCGGCCATTTCCCTCAGACAACAACCGCAGCGCCTTTGAGGAACATTGCCGGGACCAGGGAAATTATGAGGCTTTCCGGGCTGTACGGTACTCCATACCGCTTTTCTATAGTCAGTCTGCCCGTTCTTGATAAAATCCATCAAACCTTTTCTGCCAGGGAGCTTATAAGTATCGAATTAATATGCAACAACAGGGAATCCACTGCAATACTATCCGCATCCGGACGGGCAAGCGAGCATAAGGACATTTTAGAGGCAAGTGATTGTAGTTCATCTGCAAGGATAAAGGAGGAACATGCGTCGATTGCCTGTGTCAGCGGGTTTCTTATCAACATGATGTCGGGAACCATACAGCTTGTGTCTCCGGTGCCTGCAAGTAAACAATGGCCCCTGGGATATAGAATTCATGATACATGCCATTTCGCTAATATAGACCAGTTCAAGGATTCTATCACGGCAATGATTGATACACACATGGCGGAATCCATTCCGGATAATCACCCGGTCTCTTTTTGAAAAGATTTGGTGTTCAATCCTGTATCGGATTCGTCCGGTGAGGGTTTCCTGTTGAAGAACAGATGGGTAGAGCACAGAAGCATGGGTTCGCCTTTTGTCAAACAATTTGGCGAGCTTGTTGCAGAGGGAAAATATAATGCGCATGAGTTGAAGGGTAAATTGATTTCAAATGGATACGACCCGGTTCAGGTATGCGACATTTTGCAAGGTTTTTATGACAATGGGCTATTAAACGACGAACCGTTAATGGATAAGGAGAATATATGATAACCAGAAAGGACACTAATCCTAAAAATACAATTAACCGCATAAAAGGTATATTGGAGAAACATTCAATTGGTATTGTTGAAAAACAACATTTCAACATCAGAAATGAAATATTTTCTGTAAGAATAGAGCTTCAGGATATTCCAGGGATTGGGGCAAACGGCAAAGGTATTTCGAAAGAATATGCTTTAGCGAGTGCTTATGCGGAATTAATGGAAAGACTGCAATCAGGATTATTAATCAAGGCCTCTTTTCTAAATAAGGAAAATAATATTGCCGCTTACTCTGATGAGTTTTTATTGGATGCTGATGATTTTATCATGAATTATTCGGGACTTATACAAAACATTTTCAATGGGCGATCAAACAGCTATTTGGATTCCTTTTTTAATTTTGTAAAAAGCTCAGATATGGTTAGATATTGTACAGATTTTTATGATGTTATTAATATGGAAACCATTGCACTGCCCATAAAAATGATAAATTTATTGGCACATTCAAATGGATTATGTGCAGGCAACAGCTATGAAGAAGCTCTAAATCAAGGAATTTGTGAGGTTTTTGAAAGATACAGCTACAAAACACTAATGCTCAATAAATTGAAACTTGCATCTATCTGTCATGAAGATATTGAGAAAACAAATTCATATATAAAATTAAAGCAACTATCGGAAATGGGGTACTCCTACCAGGTTAAGGATTGCAGTTTAAACGGCAAATATCCTGTGGTTGGACTGTTAGTTTTCAATAGCGAAAAAACGAAATATTTATTTACTATGGGGTCTGATCCTGATTTTGATATTGCATTACAGAGATGTATTACCGAAATGTTTCAGGGATTGGATTCGGACACGCTTGAAATCAAAATGAAAGATATGGACAATGGCTATGAAATTAGAGAGTCGGACAGGGATTTTGTATTTTCAAACTGGTTAAAATGCTATACATCCAACTCGGGAGTACATCCTTCCTCAATTTTTGATGATAGCCAAAAAACAAATATCGATGCACTTCCGTTTATTAATAATTCGGGCAGTAATAAAGAATGCCTAGATTACCTGATAAGCATTCTTAAAAATAACAATTTGAATATATATGTAAAAAACTATTCGTTTTTAGGCTTTCCAACATATAGAGTATATATTCCGACATTGTCTGAAGTTGATAACATTACTGTCGAGGAATTTGATCTTGTAATCAATTCCAGGGAATTAAAGAATACATATTTTAATCTGGGAACATGCAAAGAAAGCGATGCAGCTAATTTTGTAAGTCTTTTCGAGAAAGTATTAAAGCTATATAAGTATTCGGATTTAGTAACTCCTTCAAGCTTTTTCAACGTCAGCCCGTATATAATATCGGACATTACCAATTTAAATTATGTGTTTATATTGATACTTTTAGCATTTAAAACAGGGAATACTGCCCGGATTAACAAGTTGTTAAATGAGGAATTATCATTCCATAATCCATCATCAGCGTTTGCACAGTTTATAGTATCAATCCTATATATAATCAATCGTAAAAATGATGAATCCATATATATTGATAATCCGGCACCAATTTACATGGAGGCTTTAGAACTTTTTAGTGATGCAGAGAAGTATATAAGCAAGTTTTCTTTTCCTTCCTGTCCCGATTGTTCAATATGTAAATGTTCGAAAGGTTGTAAATACAATGAATGGTTGAAATTAAGGAAATTACTGGAAATGAAATATAGCAGTTGGATGCCTGGCTGTAAAATCTCATATCAATGAAATTCCTGTGATATAACGCCTGAAACCATTCGGAAAGTAAAATTGACACAAAAAAATGCCGGTGATATACTTGTGAATAAAGTAATTCAGGATAAGTTCAAACAAATACCCGAATTGGTTAAATAGCAGAACAGTGAATTTGGATTAAATTAATTTTACAGTTTATTTCATATTTGGTGAACTCAGCTGGCAAAGGTAAGGATAAGGGCGTTACGCCTGCAAGGAGAAGATGGTAAAATTAGTTATATCAATAAAAGCGGAAAGTATGTTTGGAAGCTTCAAGCTTAGTGATTATTTGCGGTAATGAGGGGGTAAATTAGATGTTTAATGAGCTGGCTGAAATAAATAAAAGACCGAAGCCGTTTGAGTTTTATACAGCATCCGAATTATGGACTAATGAGTACACCTCACAAAAAATGCTGGAATTTCATTTTAATGAATCTATTGATGCTGCTTCAAGGAATATAAATTTTATTGATCGTTCAGTCCATTGGATGGTTAAAAATTTTAATATTAAAAGCCACTCACGTATAATTGATTTCGGCTGTGGTCCGGGCTTATACACTTCACGTTTTGCCGGGGCAGGGGCAAGGGTTACTGGAGTTGATTTTTCTAAAAGGTCCCTTGACTATGCCAAAAAAGAGGCCGAAAGAAATAATCTCAATATCGATTATATACATTGTGACTATCTCGAGTTTAACTCAGAGGAAAAATATGATCTCATCACAATGATATTTTGTGATTTTTGCGCTTTAAGCCCAAAGCAGAGAAAAAAGCTGCTCGGCATATTTAGCGGCCTATTAAAGCCTGACGGATCAATTATATTGGATGTACATTCTCATAACTACTTCAACGAGATTCAGGAAACTTCTACATATGAGTTCAATCAGCTCGAAAAATTCTGGTCGGCTTACGACTATTACTGCTTTACCAATATATTTAAATATGAAATTGAAAAGCTTATTCTTGAAAAATACACAATAATTGAAGAGAGTGGTAAAAGGGTAATATACAAT
>JAEZNF010000296.1 GCA_023441845.1 Bacillota bacterium
CCGTTACCCCTGGGATATCTTATCGCGATCGGCCCATTATATGAGGATACCGCAAATTGCAGCAGCTTCTCAAATTCTTCATAATCAGAAGGTGATGCTATTGTCATATTCGGTATATGATTTAAGAACGATATATCATACAATCCCTGATGTGTTTCTCCATCTTCGCCTACGATACCTGCTCTGTCAATGGCCAGTACTACATGCAGATTCTGCAGTGCAACATCATGAATAATCTGATCATAAGAACGCTGCAGAAAAGTGGAATATATCGCTACTACCGGTTTTATTCCTGCCTTTGCCAGCCCGGCGGCAAAAGTAACCGCATGCTGTTCGGCAATACCAACATCAAAAAACCGCTCAGGATATTTCTTGGAAAATTCATCAAGACCCGTTCCCATAGGCATTGCAGCCGTTATCGCAGCCAGTGCTGGTTCAATCGCCGCCATTTGTACCATCTTTTTGCCAAAGACACCAGAATATGTTAAGCCATTATTTGCTTTAGCCTCACCGGTTTCTATCTCAAAAGGTGATATCGCATGAAAAACCTGAGGCTTATTTTCTGCAAAGCTGTAGCCTTTCCCCTTTTGAGTCCGCACATGGATGAGAACAGGCCCTTTTTGATTTCTGGCATTCGCAAGAACCTTAGAAAGCTCATTTATATCATGCCCATTGATAGGGCCGAGATATTTGAAGCCCAACTCCTCAAAAATCACTCCAGGCATAACAATATACTTTATCGTGCCCTTTGCTCTGTCAAGAGCGCGTACGGCACTCTTTCCAATGGCGGGAATGCTGTTGAGAAAGGTATCCAGATCCTCCTTTGCCTTTGAATAAATTGGTTGAGTTCTGATCTTGCTCAAATAGCGGGAAAAACCGCCAACATTTTTGCTGATGGACATTTCGTTGTCATTGAGAATAATAATTAAGTTATTCGGAGAACGCCCCGCATCATTCAATGCTTCAAAGGACATTCCCCCTGTCATAGCTCCATCTCCAATCACGGCCACAACAGAGTAATGCTCCTTCAATATATCTCTGGCTTTTGCCATTCCAAGCGCCGCTGATATGGAAGTGCTGCTGTGACCGGTATTAAAGCAATCATATTCACTTTCGCACCCTTTAGGAAAGCCTGAAATACCGCATAACTGCCTCAGTGTATCAAAATGCTCTCTTCTGCCGGTAATAATTTTATGTACATAAGACTGATGCCCCACATCCCATATAATTTTATCCTTTGGCGCGTCAAAAACCTTATGTAAAGCAAGCGTCAGTTCAACGACGCCAAGATTGGATGCCAGATGGCCCCCGATTTCAGACACCTTTTCAATGAGAAAATGCCTTAGCTCATCAGCTAACGCTGTAAGCTGTGCAGTATTCAGTTTTTTGATGTCAGCCAGTGACATTATCTTATCAAGCAAACTTTACATGTTTCCCTTCTCTATCATTTTTTAGTTTTACTTTTTCTTTTCCAAAATAATGACCTATCAAGTATAAATTTCAAGATCACACTAACCTTATATATAATATAATTACTGTTACTGATTGCTATCGTTTTTCCGAGTGCCTTGCCTCCGACAGTGAATGCTGTAATGAGTCCGGTTACCACCAGTTCGGTGAAAGTAATAGCTTCTTTGTTTCCAACAATTCTGATGACAATGTAGGCTCCGGCAGCTCCGCTGATGATACCGCAGATATCTCCAACAACATCATTACATACATTTGACACCTTGTCGGCATTGCGAATCAGCTTAATGGACTGTTTTGCTGCATAGAGCTTTCGGGAAGCCATTGCATGAAAAGGTGTCTCGTCAGCTGCAGTAACCGCTGTTCCTATAATATCAAAGATAATATTTACCAAAATAATTAGAAAAATAACAAGAAATGCCGTTATGATATCGGCTTCCTTTAAAACGTTGGAAGAAGCGATGGTTAATATGGTTGATATGAAAAAGGAGACAACGGTTATGGTTAACGTCCAGATCGTATTGTTTTTTTTCGAACCGGATACGGGACTTTGCTTGAATTTCACTTTTTTCTCGTCAACCGGATGCTTGTAACGGCCATCCACTATAGAAACCTCCGAAATTTATTAATTATAAGGGGACACAATGTGCCCCCTTAATTTACAGGTGGTAATATGCTGAGTAAATTTTGCGGCTTAGGTCAGGCAGGATTTCCCCCGGTAATACTGAAATGTCGCCAAAACAGCGGTTTCCCTTTAAATCACCGACCGCGGCGTTACCGCTGACGGAGCCTGATTACCACTTAGTCCACACTGCAATCCCCATCATATTTCCTTCAGAACAGTCTAGGAGTTTTCCTCAACAGCCTGTCCGTTTCCTAGCCTCTTTTGCAAATAAGGTTTCAATCAGCGATAATGCGCTCATACCGGCCAGTAATCGTGCATCTGATCCATTATCCACCATATTCACTCAAGGCAGGCTACACTGTTCACAGCATCGAATGATACCGCCTAACAGGTTTAATCCCTGCTCGTGGTCGAAGTGCACCGCTGCTTCAATATTTTCCACAGCAATGTCCAATCTTCCAAAAGTCAAGGTCTCCACGGTAGAGGGGTCAACGCCTGCATGCCATTGCAGATCGCCCCTAAACCTTAACTCCCAGCATCAGCCCACCACTGGGCGTAACAAGCCGACACAAGGAACTTCATCGATGTGCCCTTAAACGGATTTTTAGGCCCGTCTTCAGAAGCGGTAGTACTGACTAGAATACTGCACCACCTTGTTTCATCAGCAAGTCAAAACTATATTTCCTGAATAAAAATTATAGCACATATACCTTAACGATTAAAGGATAACATTATCTTGAATTAAACTCAAAATAAGCAGGATTCCTCTATTATTAACCGATATCAGCTTTATGCTCATAGATGCATGTCTTGTTTTAGCATTAAGCATTATCAGTTATTCCGGCTTCCAATATATACTGCCAGCTGTTTGAGGAATTCCGACCTTTCACCAAACTTACCTATATTTTCTACCGCACCGGTTATATACTCCTCCAGCATTTTCCTGGATTGTTCAAGGCCAAACAGGGTGATAAATGTAGATTTTTTATTTGATTCATCACTTCCGCAGTTTTTACCCATTGTGGCAAGACTTCCCTCAACATCCAGGATGTCATCCTTAATTTGAAACGCCAAACCTATTTTTTCTGAATATTCGGTAAGATAAGCCAATTCTTGTTTGCCTGCACCGCATATAACACCGGAAGACAGCACTGGCGCCTTTATCAGCGCTCCCGTTTTACATTTATGCATATAAAGAAGTTGGTCCTCCAAAATCTCTTTTCCCTCAGACTCCAGATCAACTACCTGTCCGCCTATCATCCCTGATGTGCCCGAAGCTTTTGATATTATCTCCATTGCTTTTACCTTTGCTTCAATATCGGTATTATTTTTCAATGTATGCTTTAGCATTATCTCAAAAGCAAAGTTCAAAAGCGCATCACCCGCCAGAACAGCAATTGCCTCGCCAAATACTTTGTGGTTGGTAAGTTTGCCTCTCCTGTAGTCATCATTATCCATTGCCGGCAAATCATCGTATATCAAAGAATATGTATGAATCATTTCAATTGCGCAAGCGTAAGGCACAACCTCATCCAAATCGCCTTCAAGCATATCGCAAACCGCCAGTGACAAGACTGGCCTTATCCGCTTCCCACCAGCCATAAGACTATATATCATAGCATCATAGATGGTTTTCTCGGGAGCATCCCAGGAATGCAAGTTTTCTTCCAAAAACTTGTTTATTTTATTCAAATAGCTGCTGTATTTAGATTCAAAATCCATCCTATACCTCCGGAATATTAACTGGTTTTTCTTTAATTTCACCTTTTTCATTCTCAATTAAAACCGTTATCTTTTTTTCTGCTTCGTCAAGTTTCTTACTACAATACCTTGATAGCTCTACTCCTTTTTGGAAAGCTTCCATGGATTCTTCCAGTGATAACTCCCCTCTTTCAAGCCTGTCTACAATATATTCAAGTTCTGAAATGGCTTCTTCAAAATTCTTTTTTTCCTTACTCATAATATCCTCCTTCACCCTTTTACAACGCAATCAATCTTACCGTCAGCCACATTTATCTCGATTTCATCCCCAACAGCAACATTATTTACGGATTTTATCAAAGTACCGTTCTTTTTCAGTTTTACCACACTGTAGCCTCTGGCTAAAACAGTGAGAGGACTTAATGTATCAAGCTTTCCGGCCAGCATGGCAAGTCTCGCTCGTGCTGCTTCGTTAGTTTTCCGCAATTCTCTTAACATACTTCTATCCAATAAATCCAATCTCATTCTCTCTTGATATACCTTGTTATACGGCTGTTGGAATGCAATACTTTTTCCTAGCCTCTCCAATCTGCTCCTTTGCTTAATTGTACTATTCCTTAGAGCATTTTCAAGGCGGTTGTTTAAAACAACCAGTGTGTTTTTCAATATGCTTTTTTCCGGAATTACTATTTCTGCTGCTGCTGACGGAGTTGGTGCACGCTTATCTGCAACAAAATCCGCTATCGTGTAGTCAGTTTCATGTCCTACAGCGGAAATAACGGGTATCCTTGAGCTAAAAATACTTCTTGCAACAATTTCTTCATTGAAGGCCCACAGTTCCTCCAATGATCCCCCGCCGCGTGCAAGTATAATTACGTCAACACACTTAAGTTCGTTTAATTTTTTTATGGCTCCGGCTATCTCTTTTGATGCATTTTCTCCCTGTACGGCAACAGGAAATATCTTTATATAGATGTTGGAAAACCTTCTATCCAGCACATTCAATATATCCTTTATAACAGCACCTGTAGAAGAAGTTACAACCCCGATTGAGCCCGGTAAAAAAGGAAGCTTCTTTTTGTGTTCCTCATCAAACAGCCCTTCTTCGTGAAGTCTCTTTTTGAGCTGTTCAAAGGCCATGTGCAGAGCGCCAATACCGTCAGGCTGCATAATTTCGGCATACAACTGATACTGTCCATCCCTTTCAAACACCGACACATACCCTTTTATTAACACTTTCATACCGTTTTCGGGAGCAAACTTCAAATTATCGCAGTTTGTTTTAAACATGACACATTTCAAAAGGCTTGTTTCATCCTTTATAGTAAAATACATATGCCCCGAATAATGGTGCTTGAAATTGGAAATCTCACCCCTAACCCATAGATTGGACAAAATAATGTCATTGCATAGAATTTCTTTTATATATTTGTTTATTTCCGAAACTGTCGGTATGTACCGCATATTTCCTCCAAAAATCCATCGATACTTTTATGCAAAAGTTAAATTGGCAACCAAATTGAACGCGATAAAGATTTTACATCGCACTTCAATTTCCTTAATAAAATATCACGGAAATTTAGTTTTTCAATGTGAAATCATTTTCGTGATTTGTATAATATAAATTAACACACTGCCTTAAAACAAAAAGGCAAGTGTGTTAATAATTTTTTAAATAAATTTACTCTTTTAAACCTTCTGCCGACACTTCAATAAGTTTTGAAACCTTGCCAAGTATTCCGTTGATGAAAGCCCCGGCTTCTTCACCGCTGTATTTTTTAGCCAGCTCAACGGCTTCGTTTATAGAAACATTAAATGGAATATCTTTGCGGAAACTGATTTCGTAGATACTCAACCTTAAAATGGATAGGTCAACTTTTGAAATCCTGTTTATTTTCCAACCCTTTGAATGATTTTCTATAAGCCTGTCAATATACTCAAGGCTGCCGGACACTCCCTCAACAACCTCATTAATATACTGCTTGTCGTTATCCGAAAACTCACCTTCATCCAACACAGCTTCTATCTGCTGCTCCCTATCGTCTTTCTGAACTTCCAACTGGTATAAGAGCTTCATTGCAGACTCTCTGGATGCTCTCCGTCCCATTAAATAATACCTCCAAATAATATCGTTTATGGATAAAACTATCCTTTATTATTACCATATAAATACTTATAGATAATCACTTTATAATTGAATTTATTAAGTAGCCAAAAATCATTAAGGTACCGCTATTTTTCGCTACTTAATATTTTAAGGTTTAAAGTTGTTTATCTTTAATCACCTGTATGTCCCCGGCGGTAAAATCCGTTCAAACAGTTTTTTTATGTACTCTTTGTCGCTGGTTATTATTTTACCAATATAATATCCTAAAGCCATGCATATTACAATAAAAAGAACTTTAAAAAATCCAAGTATGAGTACCATTATTGCAATAAAAAGGCCTGCAACAGCTCCATTTACTCCGCCGCGGTGGGATTTATAAAAGCTTTTCAAAAAGTCCTTGTCCATTGTACCGACCTCCATATTATTCTACTCTGGACTTGTTATACCCGGCAAAAATATTATCAACTATGACTTTTACTTCGTTTACCTTTATACCTGATGTTTCTTCAACCGTCTTTTTGACTCTAACCTGAATATCCTCCGAGAGAGTAGGTATATTAACGTCAGACATGACAACAGCCCTTACCACTATTGTAACACCTTCAAGGCTTTTATATACATATGCCCTGGTTTCCTTAATACCACTCAGCCTTTTAGATGCTGCAAGTGCAATAGTCTCAATAGAATTCAAAGAAATTTTAATCTCACCAATTTCAGTAAACTTGCTTATGGACTTCCTTTCTTTGTCATCTCTGATTCCCGACAAAAGAAAGGTAACACTAACACCTAAAAACAATACTTCCAGAATAAACAAAAAGGCTTTATAGCCTGTATTGACTAAAACAGTTGTCGAGATATACTCTGAAATATTATCAAATGTAGCCGGGCTGAATGTAACAAAAATAAGAATCATTGCCACAAGGGTTAAAATTAAAGAATATATAGCCAGTAAAAATCTCTTAAAGCTGTTCATACATTTATGCCTCCTCTTTAGTTTATTAAGATTATATTTACTGCTTGATGCCGCATAACATATAGCTAATTATAAACAATTAATGAATCATTATACTCATTTTACATACCAACATTATATTTGATTTTATCAAAAAAATAAACCCTATTAGGGTTATTAATTTATTTTATATATTTAAAAAGCCCATCTTTGCCACCTTTGTCTGACACCGACGGCAACAGCCTGTTTGTAGTCCGTACTTTTTATACCGTCAAAAACTACTTTACCCTGGTATTATCCTCTAAAACATCCTTTTTATTCTCTTTTTCAAAATTCACACCCTGTATGTGAATATTTACTTCTACTACATTAAGACCCGTCATTGTTTCAACGGACTTTTTGACCCGCTCCTGTATATCCCATGCTACATCAGGTATCTTACAGCCATATTCAATTATTATATATAAATCAATGGCGGCTTCTTTTTCACCTACTTCAACTTTTACACCTTTAGATAAATTCTTTCTTCCAAGCATTTCGACTATTTCGCCCGCAAATCCGCCGCTCATACCCGCAACACCTTGAACTTCCATAGCTGCGATACCTGCAATTATTGCAACAACCTCTTCGGTTATTTTAACTATTCCCATATCGCTAACTATTTCATGATTAAACTCCTCCACTAAATCCCCTCCTGCCTGGAGAATTAAAGATTATAACAACGGAGTTAATTATATCATTTAAACTTCGAATTATCAATATTACCCAGGTTTATCTTAATACTCAGCCCTGATATGTATTTTATCTATGTCAACGTTGGCCTGCCTCGATACGATGTCGTATATCTGAGCTGTCTGGGCAGTTGTTAAACTTTGTGCCTCTACTACGACATCAATACTTCCGTCATCACCTAGAAGCGCTATGACATTGTTAAAACCGCTCTGCTTAACCATAGATTCTATACGCGCTTCCTTATCCGTATTCTCTGCAATTTTTGTCATTTGATCGAAAGCCTTATTCTTTGCTTCCTTACTTGCATTAGGATTTTCCGTTATGGCTTTTAATGAATCGGTGGTTTTGCTTCTGGATACATCCTTAGTCAATTTAGCATCGGTAAAATACTCCAGTGCTTCTTTTGAAGCGCTTGACGTTTTTGAGGATTTGCTTTCATTACCCGCTTTATTATTATCTTTATTGTCTTTGCTGTCCTTGTTATCTTTATTGCTGTTTCCTTCTTTATTAGTATCGCCTTTTGTCCCTTTTTCCTCTCCTAATACCGAATTACCGCTATCTACATATACAGCCTCACCAAGTTTCTCACTATTACCGTTATCGACTGAAATACTGCTTTTTTTGTAACTGTATTGGAGATATCCTGCCACTACTATCATCAAAACCAATGATAAAACAACTATTTGTTTTCTTTTAAAGACCATCATTATAGTACCCTCCCATTCTCATTACCTTTATCTAATAATATTGTTGTCTTTATAAAATATATATTCAGGCAAGTATGCATTTATATCAAAAAGGACATAAATTTATAAATCAAAATATTTAATTGTAAAAGTTAAAATCTTTTATCTGCTTCTTTCCAAAACCTGTATCTTGTAGACATCAACATCAAGCAATACCTGTACTGCCCTGCACAGACTCTCCTTTACAATCAAGTCTGTTGCACCGTCCGCAACCACCACAACCCCCTTAACCCGAGGCTGCAATTCCTTCAATATTACAGGTTCCTTAGTTCCCTGATTTTCTCTATACACCACCTTGTTTTCCGAATCATTTTGTCTAATGTTCCTTGTACCTCCACCGGATTCCTTTTCCTGAG
>JAEZNF010000320.1 GCA_023441845.1 Bacillota bacterium
CACTTTTTTCAGCTGCCTGTTCGGCAAGTTTCAAAAATTTCAGCATATCCTGAGAAATCTCTCTGTGATCATCAGGCAAAACCTGCGGATTATCTATTGATTTAGTATATTCATCAATAAGTGCCTCAATCTCTTTTAAAGATGCCCGTACCGCAGCCAGAGGTGTATTCATTTCATGTGCAATTCCGGCCGTAAGTCGTCCGAGAGATGCCATTTTTTCTGAGACAAGCAGCTTTTGCTGGTTATCCTTAAGAGAACTATATGCCGATTCCAGTTCATTATTGGTTTCCTTTAGTTCCAACGCTTTATTCTCCATCTCATCTATCATCATAACACCGTTAATTGCAGTGCTTATACTTCCGCTTAACTGTTCATATTCCGATGAATCCTCAAGAGTATCCTCGAATAAAACAAATCCTATTTGTCTCTTTTGAAAATGCAAGGACTTTAAAATCAGATTGAAACGATTTTCATATGAAATTATTCCTTCAGGAACGAGTTGTATCGAAGGAAATATCGCAGTTTCCCGGTTTATATCCATGCATGTTTCATTCTTGTATGCCAGTATGAGCCGTGCTTTCTCGGTTGAAATACCATTATTTTCATAAACCGAAATATAGCAGGATGAAATACCTATTATCTTGAAGCCGGCTATGATTCTATTTATAAGATCCTTCATATCAACAGCATTGCTTATTATATGCTTAAATGAGATAACAGAAAAATATCTCTGATCCCCCTGCAGCCTTTTATTTAATTCCAAACGTATCTTAATGTCTGCAACAAGGTTAGTTGCCTGTCTTAAAATAATTTGCGCCTTTAAATAACCGACCCTGTTATTCTCATAAATATAGTCCGTAATACAATATAACAGCAATATCAAGTCCGGAAATATTTTCATATTATAATTTTGATCATACTCTTGATTATACTTTTGAATAAGAATCTTTTCAAGATGATTGACAAAAATCTGGTCTTTATCGCTTTTTACTTCATTTAAAAATTCGGTCAGCAAGTCGTGAAGCCATGATATGTCTATATGCCCGGGTATATTAAATGTATTCCTTACAACATTCTCCAATTCAACAGCACTTATATTATTAATAATTTCCGGAATCTTTTGCATCGGAAGCTTTTCTTCGAATATATCCTCTTTCATTATCGAATTGGCTTTACAGCCGCAGGACTGGCGGACAATCAAACTGCATGGAAGTACCTCCAGTTCAGGAACCTGTACGCCTTTTATTTTTTTAAGTAGAATTTCCATTCCGCGGCTACCCAATTCAAAGAATGGGGGATGTACTGTTGTTAAAGAAGGTTTATCCGCTTCTCCCTCAACTTCATCATCAAAACCTATAACAGGCATAAACGGAAGATTTTTCTTTTCCATCAGTGAGGTTGCAAATCTTGCATTCAAGTCATTATAAGCTGCAATGGCATCAATACCCGACGTCCATAAATTTTCCAGCCTCCTTATGGCCTCATCATTATTAAGTAATATCTCATCTAAAATAATGCTTTCGTCAATAGGAATTCCATATTCTTTGAGGGTATGGAGATAAGCCTTATATCTTAATTCTACACCAAAATGTGTTCCTAATCCGCGTATAAAAGCAATCCGCCTGTACTTATGAACCTCTATAAGATGAATCATAGCTTCCCGCATTGCATTAAAATCATCCCATACAATACTGGTTACACCGTCAACTTTAGCCTCAAGGCTTATTATTGGAAGATAATCAAACTTACGTACAAAACTATTTGTATCCTCCGGGCTGGAACCCCAGTTAATATTTCCCGTCCAGATAATAAGACCATCCACTTTTCTACTGTCTACAAAATCATATATTGCAGTAGATTCCAATTCATCGGGGTAATTTATCAAGCCTCCTGAATAAATGATCAGGTTCACATCATTTTTTTGCGCAGCACGCCTAAGACCTTCGTTTTGAAGCATCTCCCTGTAACTTACCCTATTATTTTTTATAACTCCGATAGTCGGACGTAAGCTTTTCACGTCAAATACTTTTGTAGTTTCCAGGTTTAGACTCATATTTTATTCCTACCTTACAAGCTAAAAATAGTAAATCAAGTGCTTTAAAAAATGCTGTTTTATTTTAAGTTTGGGAATGTTGAAATAATAACTTCCGCTATAAAATAACGCTTTCGTGTTCACTTGACCTGTGAACACACGCTCATAATCGGAAGTAATATTTCAATCATTCCTTAATAGGCAAAAATATAAAGAACGATGTCAATCCTTTTTGACTCTCTACATTAATACTTCCGTTATACTCATTTATCAGGTCATGAACTATGCTAAGGCCTAATCCTGTTCCTTCACCAAAGGGTTTGGTAGTAAACATGGGATCAAAAATCCGTGATTTGATTTCCTCAGGTATTCCACATCCTGTATCCTGAAATACAAGCCTGGCAAAGCCGTCCCCATTATTTTCAATTATTATTGATATATTTCCTCCATCAGGTTTACAGGCATCAATAGAATTTATTACAAGATTTGTAGTAACCTGTATAAGCTTGTTGGGATCTCCGTAAAGCTTTATTGAATTATCAAAATTTGTAATAAGCCTGCAATTTCCTTTTCGGAGTGCAAAGTCCAATACTGCCAGAGCATCTTTGATAACATCGGCAACATTGAATACCTGTAAATTTGAAGCATTTATATTTGTTGTCTGAGACTTGATGGCTTTTATAAACCCGGCGCTCTTTTCAGCAGACTTGACTGCCAATTTTAGGCACCTCATCATATCTGCAGCTATTAACCTGTGATCTTCCGGCAGAACACCTGGGTTTCCTATTGACTCGTTGTACTCGTGTATAAAATCACCAAGTTCTTTAAGTGATGTGCGCACAGCAGCCAGGGGTGTGTTCATTTCATGTGCAATTCCGGCTGTAAGCCGGCCTAAAGATGCCATTTTTTCTGAGACAAGAAGCTTTTGCTGATTTTCTTTCAGTAAACTGTATGCCGATTCAAGCTCACTATTAATTCTTATTAATTCCTGAGCCTTGCTCTTAAGTTCATCTACCCAAATAGCACTGTGTATGGCATTACTGATTGCTTCGGTAATTCGTTCATATTCTGTCGAATCATCCAGAGTATCGGCAAATATTACAAACCCGATATTCCTTTTCCTAAAATGCAGAGGCTTTAAAACATAATGGTATCGTTTATCAAATGGCAGCACCTCTTCGGGTACAAGTAGTTTCGAGGGAAAAATACAAGCGTCCTGCGAAATTTCTATATTTCTGTTTTCTTTATAAGCCACTAAGAGCCGGGCTTTTTCAGTTGAAACATTCCCATTTTCATATACCGACAGATAACAGGATGAAATCCCCAAATATCTCAAGCCATTTGCTGTTTTTTCCAGAATTTCATTGATATCATATGTGTTGCTGATTATCTGTGAAAATGTAATAATATCAAAATGCCTCTGGGTCTGTTTCAATCTTTTATTCATTTCCAGACGTACCCTTATATCTGCAATAAGAACCGTTCCTTGCTGTAAAAGCTTTTTTGCCTTATAATAATTCAAAGAGTTATTCTTAATCAAGGAATCTATGAAAAAGTGCATTACTGTAATTATATCCTGAAAAATCTCTGCGTATTTTTTGCCGGATGTATAAACAAACAAGTTTTTCAGGTA
>JAEZNF010000339.1 GCA_023441845.1 Bacillota bacterium
GTCTATATGCCAATTGCTGCCGGGGCTTTCCATGCTTAATACAATTCCCGATTCGGTAGTAATTGTCCACGGAGCGCTTGGCTGCGGAGGTGCAGGACACTCACAAAGCGCAGCGGTACGCGGAAGACAGATACTTGGAGGCAGCACCAATCCAAGAGGGACATTGTGGTTATCGACAAATTTAAATGAAAGGGATGTCGTTACCGGGGGTGAGGAAAAGCTTGTAGAGGCAATTATTGAAGCCGACAGGCGTTACCGTCCGGCATCAATAATTGTTGTATCAAGCTGTGTCCCCGGAATTATCGGGGACGACCTGGACGGTGTGGTTGCAAGGGTACAGCCGCAGGTAAACGGGGTTATACTGCCTGTCCATTGTGAGGGATTTAAGACTAAGGTTATGGCAACTGCCTATGATGCGGTTTATCATGCTATTTCAAGGAATCTGCTGGAGGATGACAAGGATGATATAAGGCTTTTTAATAATGAAGCAGAAGAAGCTGCCGAAAAAATCCGCCGCAGCAAGCAGGTCAACCTGATGAACGTATCTTCCGGAACACCGGGAGATGAAAAAGAGCTTACCAGACTTTTAAATGCTTTGGGTTTGGAAGTTAGAATTTTCCCGTGCTTTGCTCACCCGGAAGATATGAAATATGCAACACAGGCAGCCTTATCCATCAGCACCTGCCCTACCCATGATGATTACTTCCTGAAGTATCTGAAGGAGAAATATAATGTACCGTATTTGCTTAAGTACATGCCCATAGGAATTGAAAATACCAATTCATGGCTGAGAGACGTAGCCAAATTCTTTCATCTGGAGGAGGCTGCAGAAAGAATCATAGAGCGGGAAACTGCAGAGCTTGAGCTTTCACTTAAGCCGATACGTGAAAACTTGAAAGGGAAAAAAGCCATGCTGAGCTCAGGTGAGGTTCGGACACTTGCAACAGCACACTGGCTTAAAGAGCTTGGGTTGGAAATTGTTGCTGTAAGACCTTATCATTATGATGAGTTCGGAGAACCTGCACTTGACAGGTTGCTTGAAAAAAGTTCGGATTTACAGGTGAATGTTGCAACTGTACAGCCTTTTGAAACGGTAAATATAATTGATAAAAATAAACCGGACATATATTTGGGACATAATTCCGACAATGTCTGGGCTGCAAAATCGGGGATACCGGTTTTGCCGGCTTATGGAGGGCCCAATACCTATGTGGGCTATTTGGGAGCTTTTGATTTGGCAAGATGCATAAACAGGGTTTTAAAGAATCCTACATTTAACAAAAAGTTAAGTAAAAATGTAAGGCAGCCCTATTTTAAGGACTGGTACACCGACCAGCCGTATAAATATATTGTACAGGGGGATGAGAATATATGAGCGACAGATTTATTGAGAGGCCGAGATCCTTTTGTGCACTAGGAGGCGCCATGTTAACTGCCGGAGCCATACCGGGTGCCGTACCCATACTTCACACAGCCATGGGCTGCGGAGGAAGTATTTATTGGAACCAGGTCGGAAGTACAGGTTATTTGGGAGCAGGATATTGTGGGGGAATGGCAGTTCCAAGCTCAAATGTCAAGGAAAAGGACATAATATTCGGAGGTACGGAAAGGCTTACAGAACAAATAGAAAATACGGTGAAGCTGGTTGAGGGAGAGCTTTACATTGTCCTTACCGGCTGTATGACTGACATAATCGGGGATGATATCCACTCGGTCATCAAAGAATTCCGTGAAAAGGATATAAATATAATCGGGGCTGAAACAGGTGGATTCAAAGGCGATGGGTACAAAGGATATGAACTTGTACTTAAAACTGTTATAGAAAATTATATTGAAAAAAAGTCCCAAAAGATCAGCAACAAAGTGAATTTATGGGGAATAGTTCCGGGACAGGATGCCTTCTGGAGAGGAAATATAAACAATTTAAGAGCTATTCTTGGCAAGCTGGGATTGAAGGTAAACACATTCTTTAGTGAAAGCGATACACTGGAAGGTATAAAAAATTCGGGAGATGCAGCTCTAAATATTTTGGTCTCTGAAGTTTACGGCATAGATGCGGCGGAGGCCTTTAAGGATGTCCATTCGGTGCCTTTTATTACCTCCCAGCTGCCTATAGGGCCTTCTGCCACTGAAGAATTTATCAGAAAAGTGAGCAGAGAACTTAATATAGACAATTGTCTGACTGATAATGTAATTGAGAGTGAAAATACGCTGTACTACAAATACGTGGACAGGATTGCCGACACATACAATGATCAGGACTTCCAACGATATACCGTAGTTGTTGGGGACTGGAACTATTCGGCTGCCATAACCAGGTTTCTGGCAGATGACCTGGGATGGCTTCCAGAGCTGACAGTTATCACCGATTTTTTTGATGAGGAAAGAAATGTTAAAATTAATTATTATTTGGACAATTTATCTTCCGGGTATAAAACAAAAATAATATATGAGACCGATGCTTCAGAGATCCAGTCTCATTTAAGCAGACATTGGCCTCAGTCAAACGGGCAGAAATTTTATGATGCTTTCAGTCCTGCATTCGTTATAGGGAGCCATTTGGAACGACAGCTTGCTTTAAATATAGGTGCAGGGCATCTGACGGTTTCTTATCCTGTAGGTAACAGGGTCGTACTGACGAGAGGTTATACAGGCTATATGGGCGGGCTAAATTTGATAGAAGATATTTTCAGTGTGTTAGTTGCACAGAGATAATAAAAGAATCTACTTTGAGGAAAGCATTAAAATCACTTTTGTTTAAATTGCGACCGTTCGTCCGCCGTTCCGTTATTTGACCTGCTGTCATCCGTAATAACAGGGATATTACTGTTTAGAGAAATAAAAAGCCTCAACAGAGAATACACGAAGCGAATACCGGTGTCAGCGGTAGTATAACAGGTGAAGTAAGCGGTTGATATAAGTATTCTAAAATCCGAAAAATGAAAAGAGCCTTAATAAACCAACTGCCTTAATGAACTTTAGATGAACATTTGGCAGTTGGTTTATAAGTTTTTATGTGAAATTTTACTTCTCAATAGGTCTTCTATAATTATGATACTCGTTAAGCATGCTTATATTCTCCTCGTATTCTTTACAGCTTTATCACTGCTTTAACACAGGAGGCTTTGTCAATGACATTATAGCAATGCCTGTATGTAAGACCAGGACCTTTTGGTAAATATGGTCTTGATGCCCAGGCGTTTAGTTTCTTTCTTAATATGCTTACATAATGAATGATTGATATAGTCGGTAAAAACAAGTACTAAATCAGAGTTTATTGGGATATCAATAAACTTGTGATTATTTTTTCTGCCGCTGATATGCTTTATAAGGCAGAAGCCGTTTTTGCAAAGATGGCAATTGATTCTTTCTATACTGTCTCCTCCAATAATTGTTATGCCCATGTCTTCACCTTCCTTTTTGTTAAGATATTTTCAGTTCCCGGTTAAAAAACTCGGTCGAATAACGTATTATATGCTGTTTCAACGATTGCCCACTGAAGAGGTGATCTGCGCCTCTAATAATGTTTAATCCGGCTTTTTGACCATAATGCGCCAAATATTTATGTGAAGCATTTAAAGGAACTACCTCGTCGGCATCTCCATGAAGCAGCAGTACATTTCCATTATATTCAGATGCAATACCGTAAATATCAATTTTGCCGATATCCTCAACAAAGGATTTTCCGATCATTTGACCTTCAAATTCGTGGTAGCCCCTATCAAGGAACTCCGGATACCCTTCAGCAATAAAATCATTAAGAACAATTTCCGCCATGTTGCCTGCCGGTGCCCAAAGGCATAATGATTTTATATCGTCCCGGCGAATTCCTGCCAGTACACTTGCAACTGCTCCTCCCATACTGAATCCGATAACACCGATTTTGGTGGTATCTACGAAATTCAGAGTCTTTACATAATCCAGAATATTTTTTGCATCTTCCAGCTCTCCGGATAGAGTCATATCGATAAATTCTCCGTCACTTTCGCCGCTCCCGGCAAAGTCAAACCTGACACTGGCGAATTCATTGTCGGATAAAATCCGTGAAAGCTTAACAAACATAAAGTGCGGACCCATTTTATTTCCGCCGAATCCATGAAGAATGATTATTGTCGGAATCTTTCCGGTTATGTGATCGGGTGTATGAATCATGCCTCTTAAGGTCAGGTTTCTGCTTTTAATCTCAATTGCTTCTTGCATGGAAAACACTCCTTTCAATAATGATTTTAGCAATGCATATTAAAACGATAGGATTACTATATATTTGATTCTACTATATATTTTATTAATTGTCAATCAAAACATGGCACAAGATTATCTATTAAATGTATAGGAAAACTTATAAAGGACTCTATATACCCAACAAAAGTATCATCGGGTCTACATTTTTGCATTGCCGTTGACTTTGTTTGAGCAAAATGTTAAACTGTAGCAAATATATATGAATACACGGCAATACATGGTAAGTAGCGAACCTGGAAAGGAGTTGGGCATAATGATTTCAATAATAGAAGGCGACTTGAAATATATGGAGGATTTAAAAGAATGTATCCATAAATCAGTTCTGGAGCAATTTTGTTTTGTTGATAAAGGAAAAATAGAGAATTTTATTACAGAGGGGATTGAAAGAAAAGAAATTTTTGTTGCTGTTAATGAGCAAAAAGACTGCCTTGGATTTATAAGAATTGATTGGAATTTTGCTTTTTCAGGATATCCTTTATTAAGAACTATTGCCGTCAAGCCGCTATTAAGGGGGAAAGGTATAGGAACAAAGCTGTTGGAACACTTTGAATGTTTGAGTTTTAAAAAGGTCGAAAAGGTCTTTTTATTTGTAAGCCAGTCAAATCCAAAAGCCAGGAAGCTGTATGAAAGAAAAGGGTATTTTATGGTAGGTGCGATCCCTGGATTATATAGCAAAGACGGAATTGTTGAGATTTTACTTATGAAGCAAAAAAACGTAGTAATAGAATATGAAATTTAACTTGCTATTTACTATATGCGCACCAATAAAAGGAGTAATGGATACATAATCGTTAATATGCAAAGTGAAGATGGTTTCAAAACATTTTATAGATACAATTCCAGGTTATTTCTCTTTTGTTTTAGCAGATTAAATAGAAACAGGTTTTAAAAGCAGACATTTGAACCTCATAATGCATTGTGCCGCTTGATATTTAATATTTATTCGATTATGATAAATTTATTATATTCATACAAAAGAAATAAAATTAGATGGATTCAGGTGGACAAATATGGCAATGTGGGTACTTAAGAGAAATGATCTGGATGTGAAGGAATTAGCTAAGTCTGCAAATATAAGTGAAACGGTTGCAACAATACTTTCATTAAGGGGTTTAAAGACACATCAGGAAATCCAACAGTTTTTATCCTGTTCAATCAGGGATTTGCATGATGCAATGCTGATGAAGGATATGGATAAGGGTACGGAGATAATAAAGGAAGCTATCATAAACCGGAAAAAAATTACTATTTATGGAGACTATGATGTTGATGGAGTAATTAGCACATACATACTTTATTCGGCTCTTACAAAATGTGGGGCAAATGTTCAGTATTATATTCCCGACCGTGAGTCAGAAGGTTATGGAATAAATTGCGAGCGTCTCAGGCTGTTAAGGAATGAGGGATGCGACGTTTTCCTTACTTGCGATAATGGGATATCTGCCGCTGAAGAAATAAAGCTTGCAAAAGAATTGGGCATGGATGTTGTTATTACCGACCATCACGAGGTACCGTTTATTGAAGATAAAGACGGCTTGAAGAAATTCATTTTACCGCAAGCGGATGCAATAATTGATTGTAAGCAGGAGGATTGCCGTTATCCTTTTAAGCAGCTGTCCGGGGCGGGAGTTGCTTATAAATTCGCAACCGTACTGTATGAAAAGATGGGAATACCGAAGGATCAGGCCAATGAGTATATTGAATATGTTTCCATGGCTAATATTTGCGATGTAGTGGATATTTTATATGAGAACAGGATTCTTACCAAGCTGGGACTGGAAATGTTAAATAAGACTGGGAATACCGGCCTTAAAGCACTTTTTAAGCTGTTGGGGCTTGAAGGGAAAAAGATTGATTCATACCATGTCGGGTTTATGATAGGACCATGTATTAATGCAACCGGGAGGCTTGAAACCGCTCAATTATCAGTGGAGCTTTTGCTGTGTGACGACCCCGGCAAAGCTGATGAAATAGCTCTTCAGCTAAGGGAGTTAAACATAAAAAGGCAGGAGTTGACCGAAAAAGGATTTAATGAGGTTTGTCAAATTATTGAGAATTCCAATTACAGCAATGACAAAGTGATATTGGTGTATAATTCCGATATACATGAAAGTATTGCAGGCATTATATCTGGCAGAATAAGGGAGAAATATAATAGACCGGCAATTATTTTAACTGATAGCAAGGATGAACTGTTTGCCAAGGGATCCGGGCGTTCAATTGAAAAGTATAACATGTTCGAGGAGCTTACCAAATTAAAAGAACTTCTCGGCAAGTTTGGCGGGCATCAAATGGCGGCCGGCTTATCGGTAAAAAAGGAAAATATTGATGACTTGAGAATAAAATTAAATAAAAACTGCACTTTGGAGGAAAAGGATTTTATTCGAAAGCTGAGAATAGAT
>JAEZNF010000390.1 GCA_023441845.1 Bacillota bacterium
ATATATGCGTGCCCCATATGGTGGAAGCAGGAATGAAGGAAGATGAATCGCGAAGCATGCTTAATAGCGTTTTGCCGAAATTAAAGAGATGGAATACAGGGACTTAAATAGCCCCTTTAAATCTGTATTCAGACAGACGGTAGTTATTGAAGTTTGTTAGCGATAATTATCCGGCCTGATAATTCTGCCCCCGGAATATGGTACTAAAAAGTAATTGTGCTATAGTTTACAATAATGTATAATATACGGCATACTAAGAAATAACCGGAGGTGGGAACAATGGCAAGTGAGATCGATCTGGCAATACATAAAAAGAACGTCAGCTATAAGCCTGAGGAAGCAGGGTACATACCTGAGAAGATTGAGCATATAAACAGGCATCTGCAAGACATTATAGAAAGAGGGAATATTCAGGCAGCTTCATATATCATGTCAAAGGACAATAAGGTTTTTGCCCATAATTCAATGGGGAAACTTCACTATGATAAAAAGGATTTTCTTCCTGATTCCATAAGAGAAATAGCATCAATAACAAAGGTGTTTGTCGCAATTTCGATTCTTCAACTTGTTGAGAAGGGGGCTATCCGGTTGGATCAGCCTGTGGCACAAATAATAAAAGAATTTGATACCCATATGCATGGAAAGATTAATATTTTACACCTATTAACACATACTTCAGGATTAAGGCCGGACCCGGGGGCGTTTTTTGAACCGTATCCGCTGGACTGGGGATGGATAGATAGCAAGGATTGGATAAGGCAGGTGCTGGGGGATTTTTTGCTGCTTAAACCAGGTAAGGAGTGGAGATATTCATCATCAGGTTTTACTATACTGGCTGAAATTGTTTCAAGAGTGTCAGGTATTCCGTTTGAAAAATACGTGATTGAAAAAATAACAACCCCTCTGGGGATGAAAGACACATTTTTTGATATACCGGATGAACTAATGGATAGAGTAAGCTTTGCGGCAGAGTTTGAAAAAGAATGGTGTGAAAAAAGTAAAACAAGACCTGAGTGGGCTGCTCCAAGGGGAGGAGGGGGAATTTACTCTACTCTTGAGGATTTGCAGAAGCTGGGGCAGATGCTGATAAACAAAGGTACATTGAACGGTGTACGCATATTGTCCAGAAAAACAGTAGAAAGTATGACAAGGAATCAAATAAAGGGTGTGCTTAACTACTGCTGGGAGGCAGACGGAAGTGAAATGGAATATGGTCTCGGTATGAATGTTTACTCAAACAATACGTTTCTTTCACCCGGATCATTTTCCCATGAAGGTGCAGGCCTTTGCGGTTTGTACATGGACCCTGTAGAGAATTTTGTTTTTGTTTACATGTGTCCTCTTAAAGAAGGCGTAGATTGGGAAGCTGAGGCAGTTATCAATCTTCGGAACATAGTATGGTCGGGAATTGTGTGATAGATTTAAGCGATACTACTTTAAAGAAGCGGCTGTTGCAAAACGCCTCTTAACCAATATATCGTACAGTATATATTGGTTAAGAGGCATTATGCAACAGCCGCCTGCATATTAGAAGTTAATCCTTCGGCTCATCGGCATACAGGTCTTTTATAACTCCTTCAATAGCAAGTTCTTGTAATGACAAATCATTCAACGTGCTGTTTTTGTTAATATAATCAATAAATTTGTCCATCTGCATTATACCGGTATCAAGCTCAAGCTCGGCATTATGTTCCGACAGCCTGTTTTTAACCAGCACACCGGGCATATCCAATAAGGGTAATGGGCCTTTGGTCGATAGCGAGACAAGCTTTTTTGTCCCAAGATGACTTTTTAGCGCATCAATTGAGTTGTCAAAAACAGTTTCGCCGTGGTTTATTACAATAACCCTTCCTGCAAGACGCTCTACATCTCCAAGGTCATGTGTTGTAAGAATAAAGGTAACCCCCTGTTTGTTCATTTCAAGAATAAACTCCCGGATCTTATCCTTTGCAATTACATCAAGGCCGATTGTAGGCTCATCAAGAAACACAATTTCGGGCTCGTGGAGCATGGCCATAATAAATTCACATTTCATTCTTTCTCCGAGGGACAAAAGCCTTGTAGGCTTTTTTATGAGATCCTGCAGGTTAAGGAGCTCTACCATGTAGTCCAGTTTCTTTTTAAACGCCTTATCGGGAATAGAATATATGGCCTTGTTAAGATAAAAGGCATCAACAGGGGGTATATCAAACAATAGCTGTGACTTTTGCCCGAATACTGCGCCAATATGCGCTACATACTTTTTTCTGTCCTTCCATGGGGTATACCCCATTATATCAACTTTTCCTCCTGTAGGAAAAAGAATTCCCGTTAATATCTTAAGGGTTGTAGATTTACCGGCTCCATTTGGACCCAGGAAGCCCACCAGTTCTCCTTTTTCTATTCCGAAAGAAATCCCTTTTAAGGCCTTTACGGTTTTTGTTTTTCGTATAAAAAGGCTTGATATCGCCTCTCTAAACGAATTTCCACGTTCATATGACGTGAAGGTTTTAGTTAGGTTTTCTACTTTAATAATCATATTAACCACCCGCACTTGTATATCTTTTCAACATTGCCTTCCAAAACAAAAAGCTTATGAATAAAAACACAAAACTTACAATAACTGCGTAAAGCGTACCCTCAGCAGGCTTTCCCAATAAGGCGGAAGCAGGTATAAAGCCAAGCATGGCTACAGGCAATACCGAGGTTATAAATGTCTGAAGCATCTTGGAAAAAATAGATGCAGGATACATTCCGAAATTGGCAACCGAGAAAAATATGTCATAGACCCTGTAATTTGCCACCCACACAATACCCAATCCCGACAGTATAAGCGCAAACCCGAACAATACAATAAGGGATATGATAAAAAGCGCGCCAAACTTCAGCCACTCTAAAAAATCCGGAAAGGGAACATTGATTAAGGAGGCGGTAAGAAGAGTTATACCGCCTAAAAGCTTTCCAAGGTCTTCAGAATCAAAGCCTGTTACTATGAGCATTTGAAGCAGCGATCTGGGCTTTATCATTAAAAGGTCAAGAGTACCTTCGCGCACTCTTTCGATTGTATTCCATACCATGCCGAAGAAAAAGGGAAAAGCTATTCCTCTTGATAAAAGGAATACACCCTGTATAAGAAGTACTTCATACATACTCCAGCCGGGCAGGGAGGCCCCGTTCTTATATATAAGGTAGGTTACAAAAGGTGTTACGAACTCAACAGTAAGCATGATGAATACGCTTATAAAAAAGTCTGCGCGGTATGCCATTCTCGATGCCAAAGCGGTCTTTATTCCCTCCAAATATATGCGTATTGCGGTTATCATGCTCCCACCCCCGTAAATCTTTTAGTACCAAGGTGCCATAGAAGCTTATAAATAAAATACATTACTATTACAGCTACGGCCTGCAGGCCTACAATTTCCGGAATTGACATTTTGATGCCGGCAAGTTCATAAGAGCCGATAAATACTCTTATAGGAACATAGGTTATATATTGAAAAGGAAGGAAGAACAATATCTTTTGCATAAAACCCGGAAACAGGGTAAGCGGTACTAATGTTCCTGCGCATATGTCTTTAATAACAAGGAACGCTCTCCTTAAGCCCTCTGTTTTAGTAAGCCAGAATCCCATTATACCTATGCAGTAATTTGTAAGGAAAACAAGGATAAAGCTTAACGATATGGATACTAATGCCCAGAACAGTCCAGCAGGCACGAGGTTTATCTTAAAGACAAATAAAAACAGGAGATAAACAGGTATGAACTCAAGCCATAAAGCCAGCAGCCTGTGGCCTATTTTCTGGCAAAATGCATAGTAGCAATGAGAAACAGGCCTTAGCATAAATGTAATGAATTTTCCTGTCCTAATAAGCATTTGCAGGTTCCAGTCACATGAATCAAATGTCAGATAGTTTATAACTGCTGCAATTCCATAGTATGTGAGCATCTGTTCCAATGTAAGCCCTGTAACGGTTTCCCTTGTTGAATAAACCGCATTCCATATAAACATCTGTACAAGAAAGAATACCGGTCCCACAAAGATGGATACTGCCATGTGGCTCCTATAGGCGGCCCATTCCTTGTATGTAGTAAATGCTGTGGCTTTGAGGACTTCCAGTTGCTTAACTAATATATTATTCAACTTGAACCTGACTTCACCCATTTGACACAACCACCCAAATTTTAATTATTAGAATTATAAGCATTTAGTGGATTGTTGTCAACATAATTATGTGTGAAATTGTATAAAATTAATATTACTCTGAAATTATTAAAGTTTCATTTAAAAAAGCTAAATTTTAACTTCCCATTCATGAAAAATGAGTATAAAATAGATTAGGACAATGGCTTAATGGAGGTTATAAAAGATGGATGTTTTTATTGAGAAGGTTATAAGTAGAAAGAAGACCCGTTTCGATTATATACTTATGGGAGCGTTGATTTCAATATGGTTATATATTGCAATATTCACTTTTTCGCTGCGTATTTTTGTTGATTTGTTTTTTATTGTTGACGTGCTTTTACTTGTAGGGCTTGTATTTGTTATAAGGGGAAGAAATGTAGAATTTGAGTATGCAATTACAAACGGAGACCTTGATATAGATAAGATAATTGCAAAAAGGAAAAGAAAGAGACTATTCAGTGCCAATTGCAGGGACTTTGATATAGTTGCCAGAGTTACACATGAGAGTTTTAATGAGGCCAAGAAAATACAGAAAAAAATTATTGCTATTAGTTCAAAGGATTCCCCGGATATTTATTTTTTGACTGTGAATTATAAAGAGGAAAAAACGCTTGTCATATTTGAGCCTGATGAGAGAATGATGAAGGCGTTTAAGATATATATACCGAAAAAAGTATTTGATTGAGAATTATAAGGATTGAAAACGGGCGTTGCATCATAATAGGATGCTGCCCGTTTTTTTGTTGCTATATTTTGTTTACTATTTTGTAATAAAATTTTAAACTTTATTAAAGAACTGCGTAGTATAATGTAGATAAATGATGAAATATGTAACCTTAAGATGAGGTCTTATTATACAAAGGGGGAAGAGTTTTGAAGAAAACCGTGATTATACTTTCTGTTGTGATGTCGGTCATTTTACTTTCCGCAGCAGGAATAATCGGATACAGGTATTTTATGCCGAATAGCAAAGTGGTGGCGGCTTTTGACGAGGGAAAGCTGAATCTTATTATCGGAAGTGAATTGATTGGGGACGGGAATCCAAAGATTTATAACGGCGAAATAATGCTGCCCTTTGATATGGTTAAAAAATATCTGGACTCAAGCATTTATTGGGATGAGGCCTTAAAAAAAGTAACGGTTACAACCAAAGACAGGGTTATAAGGATGAAAACCGATAATTTAAACGCTATGATCAATAATAAGCCTATAGACCTCAAAATACCTGTTATAGAAGAGAATAATACCGTCTTTATACCGGTTGGGTTTTTGGGAGATTTTTATAATATCGATATAAATTATATTAAGGAAGAAAATGTAATAATAATTGATAATAAGAAAGACGCAAAGCAAAATGGTGAACCTGTAAGTAAGAAAGCCGTCATCAGGAAGGGCCCTACAATTCACTACCCGATTTTCAAGAAGCTAAATTCCGAAAAGCCGGAAGAGAATAAGTTAAGAGTGTTTGAAGAGGACGGAAAATGGTATAAGGTACGTGCTGCAGACGGTACTATCGGATATATACAGAAAAAACACATAAAAGTAACGGAAACCCAGGTGGCAAAGACTGCCGAGGAGGAAACAACCGGCTCACAGTGGAAGCCTGAAAAGGGGAAAATAAATCTTGTATGGGAGATGACATACTCCAAGGAGTCATTTGGCTCAAGAAATGAGGATAAGATAGACGGATTGGACGTAGTATCGCCCACATGGTTCGAGGTTTCCGATGTAAAGGGGAATTTGGTCAACAGGGCAAGTGCGGGATATGTTGAATGGGCGCATAAGAACGGATACAAGGTTTGGGCGCTTATGAGCAATAATTTCAGCAGTGCAGATCAAACAGGCAGCTTTTTGAATGATACCGATGCGAGGGACAACGCAATAAAACAGGTGCTATCCTATGCGGCCCTGTATAAACTGGACGGAATCAACATAGACTTTGAAAACATAAACAAAAAGGACAAGGATGCGCTGACCCAGTTTGTTCGTGAGATAACGCCCTTATTAAGGGAGCAGGATTTGACGGTCTCGATTGATGTTACGGTGCCTGACGGCAGCGATAACTATTCACTCTGCTACGACAGAAAGGCACTTGGGGAAGTTGTGGACTATGTTATGCTGATGGCTTATGACCAGCATTGGGCTTCAAGCCCGGTTGCAGGATCGGTTGCCCAGATTACCTGGGTAGAAAACAATTTGAACAAAATGCTTGAACTTGTTCCCAAAGAGAAGCTGGTTCTAGGACTTCCTTTTTATACACGCGTATGGAAGGACGAGCCCGGAAAGAAACTGAAAAGTTCGGCGATATCGATGGATACAGCTAAGAAGCTTATAAAGGATAATAATCTCAAGGTTTCATGGGACGAGCCGAGCGGGCAGTTTTATACCGAATACACCAAGGACGGAATAAACAATAAAATGTGGTTGGAGGACGAAAACTCCATAAACCTGAAATCTTCGCTTGTTCAAAAATATCAGCTTGCAGGGGCTGCTTCCTGGAGCAAGGGAAGAGAAATACCGGAAATCTGGTCGGTGCTCAACAGGAATTTAAAGCTTACCGGCAGTTATACCGATTGGATGGCATTCAATAAAGACAAGAAAATTACCTTTAAAGGATAATGTATTTTAGGAAGGTTTTCCTTGACGTTTCAAAATGTGTCTAGTATAATAATTCTAATATTTTAGGGATGACCATAAGATTTATGATCTCCTGACACAATCAGTTTTTAAAGCCTCAATATTATTGACTTAAACAATTATAATATTATATATGACTATAATGTTATAATTTTCTATTTAAATTTTTTGTGCAGGAGTTGAGGGAGGAAAATATGAATCACAGATTTGAAAAAGAAGGCCTTACTTTTGACGACGTGCTGCTTGTTCCGCAGAAATCCGATTTTTTGCCTAAGGATGTAGATATATCTACTCATCTGACAAAAACAATTAAACTCAATATTCCATTAATCAGCGCTGCAATGGACACTGTTACCGAATCCAAGCTTGCAATTGCCATAGCAAGGGAAGGCGGACTGGGTATTATCCATAAGAACATGTCTATTGATGATCAGGCTATAGAGGTAGATAAGGTAAAAAGGTCGGAGCACGGAGTTATTGTAGATCCTTTCTTTCTCTCACCGGATCATTTTGTTTTTGAAGCGGTAGAGCTCATGGAAAAGTATAGGATATCGGGAGTTCCGATAACCGAGAACGGCAAATTGGTCGGTATTTTGACAAACAGGGACTTAAGGTTTGAAACCAATTATAATAAGAAGATAAAAGAAGTTATGACAAAGGAAAAGCTTGTAACTGCACCGGAAGGAACAACATTGGTGCAGGCGCAGGAAATACTTAGAAGGCATAAGATAGAAAAGCTTCCGATAGTGGATAAAAATGACTTCTTGAAGGGCTTGATAACAATTAAGGACATTGAAAAGGCCATACAATATCCCCACTCAGCCAAGGACTCGAAAGGAAGGCTGTTGGTTGGTGCAGCTGTCGGAGTTACAAGGGACATGATGGAGAGGGTAGCGGCCCTCATAAAAGTTAAAGTCGATGTACTTGTTCTTGATTCTGCGCACGGACACTCCCAAAACATTATGGATGCGGTAAGAAGAATCAAGGATGCGTATCCGGAAATACAGGTTATTTGCGGAAATGTTGCGACGGCAGAGGGTACAAGGGATTTGATAGAAGCAGGGGCAGATGCGGTGAAAGTCGGAATTGGGCCTGGTTCCATATGTACTACAAGGGTGGTTGCCGGTATCGGCGTTCCCCAAATTACTGCCATAACCGACTGCGTTGAAGCGGCAAAAGCTACCGGAACACCTATAATCGCTGACGGAGGTATTAAATACTCCGGCGATATTACAAAGGCCATTGCTGCAGGAGCTAATGTAGTCATGGTTGGTAATCTTTTTGCAGGTACCGAAGAAAGCCCTGGAGAATCCGAGATTTACCAGGGAAGAAGATTTAAGGTATACCGCGGTATGGGTTCGGTCAGTGCCATGCAGAGGGGCAGCAAGGACAGGTATTTCCAAGAGGATGCAAATAAATTGGTTCCTGAGGGTGTTGAAGGAAGGGTTCCTTATAAAGGACCTCTGTCGGATACGGTTTTCCAGCTTATTGAAGGTCTTAAGCACGGTATGGGCTACTGCGGCACTCAAACCATTGACTCATTAAGAACTGATTCAAAGTTTGTAAGAATTACCGGCGCAGGGCTTAAAGAAAGCCATCCACACGATATATACATTACCAAGGAAGCACCAAACTACAGCATTAATTCATAAAAGATTATTTGATAGATGGGTTGCTGGCATACACAATATGACAGCAACCTTTTTTAGTTGCCATTTCTTCGAGGGGTGTGCGGTGGATTATCGAATCAAACGACCCGAAAGCTAAAGACGGCGGCAGATGGGGATTTTGTAAAGGGCCATTCGCATACTCATGGGGTGGTACCTGGTATGGTATCTACAGCAAGGCCAAAAACCCTGAACTTGCCTGGGAATTCATAAAGTGGTGGACCACAGACAAAGAACATCTCAGAGAATGGAGTATAAAGACTGGAGATATTCCGAACAGCATGTCATTAATATCAGAATTTGCTGCCGATTCAACACGAGTTGACAAGACCATGGGTACTAACCTCTTCAAGCTCTATTCAGAAATAGTAGGCAGTGTAAATGGTTCTGCTTTAACTCAATACGATGATACAATTGAAAATGCATTTAACGATACTATGAAATCATACCTTGCAGGCAAGGTTAAGTCCAATGAAGAAGCCGTATCGCAGTTTAAAACAAGAGTTAAACAGAACTTAAAGGATGTTACGGTTGAGTAATTTATAATATGCAATATCCCCTGAAATACATAGATTAGTGGAGCTGGCCATGTTGCCGGCTTCTTTTCTTTATTTACGGAAGTTTGCGTGTGATTTTACTTTTTTATCATACTCAAAATAATTATATTAAGTAAAAGCACTTTAATGTAGATCAACACTTTCTTGCTTTAATTTTGGGCGTGTTATATCATTGATTTATAGAAGATAATGTTAAATCCACCTTACGTAGACTTATTCAAATATAAGAAGGTTGCTTTACTTTAGCCAAACAACTATCATCAATACTATAAAAGGAGATGATAATATTGGATAGTAAAAAAATAGGGAAATTTATTGCAGTACAAAGAAAACAATTGTCAATGACTCAGCAAAATATAGCAGATAAACTGGATATTACAAATAAAGCCGTTTCCAAGTGGGAGACTGGGGAAGGTTATCCGGATATCTCAATGCTGCCTGCATTGGCAGAAATTCTGGAAGTTAGTGTAGATGAACTGTTAAAAGGCGAAAAAAACAGCCCTGCCACAAATATAAGTGATCCTTACCGCATTAAAGATAATGTACAGCAGGCAGATTATATATTCGGGAAGAGTATCAGGCACTTTGCCAATAATTATCTTATAAGCATCGGCATTATGTGTATAGGAATTATAGCATCGAGTCTCGCGTTAAAACTATACGACGGATATTTTATATCATCGCTGATTTATTCTATAATGATTTCGTTATCTTTTTCAATTATAGGCGTTATGTTTTATGTTAATATATGTAAAGGGTTTTACAGTGATATTGAGAAGTACAACAGTATGATAGATAAGAAAAAAGCCAACTTCTATAAGATAACCTTCAAAAAACATATTTTATTTTATGCAATATATTTAATTCAGGTGGTAATATTAATTGGTGTTATACCACTACGTCCATATAGGAATCTTGGCTACTATCATGTTTTTAAAAAAATATTTGGGTATGACTACAACTTAAGAAGATACTGGATTGATTATGACTTTTGTAATGTATTAGTTTTTATTGTGTACTGTATTTTGTTATGTGCAGGTACTATA